>JAIPGP010000149.1 GCA_021735645.1 Candidatus Cloacimonadota bacterium | reverse complement strand
CTTGATCCTTTTTTGTAGATCTTCATTTGTCAGATAACTATTTACTTTTAATCTTTTCATATTCACCTCAAGGACAACTATATATTTCGGATAGAATATGTCAACTATTTTCATAATATTGATAGCGGTTTGGTATTACAAAAAATAAAACTTTGAGAAACAGTACGAGTGTTTTCAGTTATTTTCCTTGGGTGGTTATTCAAAATCATAATTCATTATTGATCAATATCCCCTACAGGGAAAAGCAGGTGAGGGGCATCATTACTACAAATAACTATCATCTACTATGAAAATATAAGAATCCAAGATCAAGATGATCTTGATACAACATTTCTGCCTGCTCTGTTCAATCAGCCTGCTGGGCAGCAGCTTCTTGCGAAGGATGTACTATTCGTTACTCTAAAAAATCTTACATTATATTTTCTTTTCACTAATAACTACTTCACCACCGTCACTTTCCGCTGTGCCACATATTCAGCCTCAGCTTTCACCCGCACAAAATAAACGCCACTGCTCACAGTCTTCCCAGCTTCATCACACAAATCCCAAACAGCTATTCGACTCCCGCCTCCCGTCTCCCGTTTCCCGACATTACTTTTCAATTCGCGGACGCGTTGCCCCTTTATGTTAAAGATTTCAAAGCTCAAATCCTCCGAAACCTCACCCTGCCACAATATCTTTGCCCTTCCATATCGCAATTTATCTGGAATTAAAGGATTTGGATATACAATAACTTCATTTGCCAAAGCAGTTATTTCATTTTCTTCGTTAGAATCCTGATATTGCCACTCATAAGGTCCCATGTCAATCATACTACCAGAGATTCTCGGATTACCAGCCAGATCATATTCAGGAAGTTCAATACCTTCCGGTAATTCAAATGTTCCTGCATCAATGCAGGGAGAGCCTTCGTGAAGCGAGTATCTATTAGGTTCATTCATGTCAAAAATTGGATCGCAATCCAGATTGCCTTCCAGCCAGTTTAAGTTACCCCAGTAACCAGTAATACCATCTTCTCCATCCTGGATAAGTGAATGATCTACAGTTACTTCCGGTAGCATCATATCGTAGTAATTCATATGCACGGCTTCATTATCAACGTCATAAACTATACTATTGATAATCTTTAATCTGGAATCCATCAAGTCAATACAGGGATCCCTATCGTTATTAGTCCGCGTATTTGATACAACGCAATTTACCATATTGACATCTGAAAATAAGTTAAAACTGCAGCCATGTCCAACTATCATAGGATAGGTACAGTTTTCGGTATAGACATCAACAAATTTGCAGTTTACTATATCATAACGGGCATATTCTAATGGAGAATTTGACATTGTTGCTATTGCCCATGATCCATCACAGGGATAAATTAAACTCTCATATTGATATACTCCACTTATATTTACATTTTCTATCATCATATACTGATTACTATTATTTATTAATGAAAATATTCCACCTACTACATTATCTTCAAAGTTTAAATTTTTTAATTCGGCATTGCTGGTTCCAATACTGATTATTCCATCTACCCAGTTAACTCCTCTAACCGTGATATTATCTAAGGTTAATCCATCTAAATCATATATTCTAACACTAGCAAACATGTTTCCATCTTGTAAGGTCATGTTTCTAACGGTTACATTATGTAAAAATTCATCTCCTCGTAAATGACCAGTCTTACCCTCTGTAGAGATTATAGTTCCTTCTTCCGATTCTCCTTCTATGGTCAGATTACTTTTTAATTGCCAGGGCAGGCATTCACCATTAGCTGATCTGCCATAATATCCCTCTGCTAAATGAATTGTATGTGTTTCAAGACTATTAGTTGCATACAGGGCTAAAGCATAACTGACCGTTCGCAGAGGATCATTTTCTGATAAACCACTGTTATCATTATTACCCTCAGGAGAAACATACAAATCCGCTGTTACTGGTTCGATCAGATAATTATCTACTGTTAGATTTATAAATTGAGGGTCTTCCACATAGGGGTCCTGAAAACTTTGTACAAAGTAACTTTCATATTCACTTACTGTAAATGTATCAAGATGTATATCAAGTATATTACCCGCTTCCGAAGTAAATATTACATCATTGATCTTACCACCAAAATTCAAATAGATACTGTTCAATGATTCTTCGCTGAAATAGCATTCACTATTTGCTATATATAATCCACCAGCTTCCTGATAAGCAGTATTATTGGTGATAATTGTATTAGCCATGTTCATTATTCCTATAGAGATAGAAACTCCACCTCCCCAGAAAGCAGTGTTATCTTTTATAATGCAGCCATCAATTGTGATATTTATTCCACAGGCATAAATGCCTGCGCCTGTCGGATGCTCTCCTCCTAAAAATGATCGGGCAAAGCCATTTTGTATTGTAAAGCCAGCAATTAGAACTTCAAAATATTCATCATTATACTTCTCAGTGAAGATTACGCAGTTCTCAGAATTGCCATCAAGTATTGTACTATCTATATAATCTTCATCTCCTGTTATATCATATAAACTTACCAGACTGATATCTTGAAAAAGATAGATGTTTTCATAATATATACCTGGATAAACCAGAATTGTATCCCCTGCTACCGAAAAAGCCATAGCTTCATTTATACTTACATAGTCACCACTACCATCTTGAATTACTTCTAATAATACAGCAGATGCTATAAATGGTAATAACAATATCATTATAATAAATCTCATCTGATTTTCCTCAATTATACCTGCCCTGGATTCCAGGGCAGGTATTTATTTATGTCACTATTTCATCATCAGCATCTTGTGCGATACTGAACCCTGATCACTGCTTAACTGATAGAAATAGAAACCACTACTGACCTTTTTACCTTGATCATCAATTCCATCCCACACTACAGTATGTTCGCAACCTCCGGTTAAGGAGTTCAGGTCATAATTCCGAACTTTTTGTCCCCGAATATTGAATATACTTAATGAACACCCTGAAGTCTCTGAACTAAGATAGAATTTTATATTTGTCTCAGGATTGAAGGGATTAGGATAATTCTGATATAAGTGACACCCCGGTATTGGGTTTTCCATATTCGGATAACTCTCCTGCAATGAAAGTAAGATGTATTTCTGCCCTGCTGGCCGGATTCTGTCTTTTCTAAACTCGCCTGATTCTTCATTATATACCCAGCACAACTCACTGTTATTTTGAGTGCCTCTCTGGGTTACAAATTGAATTGTAAGCTCATCCATATCCCTTAAGTCAGGATCAATATAAGCAAGAATCTGGACAGATGAACTATCGACCACTGAAGCTCCAATACAAGTTGTTCCCTGAAAAACTCCGATTTCATCAACGTTCTCAGAAATATCAAGTATATCGATTGCCAGGTAGTCTGGCTGATCTTCATAGGTGAAATACTCCGTCTCAGCTTTTTCACTGCTCTTTTCAATTCTCCCCCCCCCTGACGCATCCCAGGTATATGTTGTTGATATGTCCATCGTTATAATGTACATCTTTCCATACTCCAGGTTCTTGCCCGTAGTGCTGCTGGATGGAGTACCAAAGCCTCCTGTGGGTCTCTGATAATACCAGTCTTCTGCTTCAATTGTCTTTACATGACTCCAAAGATCATTAAAAGCATCTACTATATTACGTGTCTCTGGTATCCAGTATCCCAACCATTTTTCATCATCTGCAGTAAAACTGAATTGATAAGTATTACTTAATCGGTACCCTTCTAAAGGAACATAGAAATCGGCTTCATCATCCCGATACACTTTATATCCAACTGCTGAATACAAATTATAATTTGGTGACCAATACAAAGCATTATAAGCAGAAAAATAAGGGTAACCATCGGCTGAAACCTGCATCCCAGGATCTGTACTATAGATCGGATAAAGATCATCCATATCAAGAATATGTGTTACTGTATCATATATATCATTTACAGATGAACCTACACGAGGGAAGCTTTCCCAGTTCCAGTGATCTCCTTCACATTCTTTTACATCATAGGTAGTCTCCACTGCCCCCATATCATTTCTGGTGCCATCAGTATCATTGTAAATTAAGTCTGGATTGCCTCCATCTATACAGATACTGGTTTCTATAATGCAGTACTTTAAGTCTATTTCATCATCTTCATCATAGTAAAAACAGAAGAATGGGTCTTCCTCAGTTATATTGGAAGAAGTGATCGTTCCACCATTATTATTGATATCATCTATGCCTTCATGCAGCATTGTATAGGTGATTGCCAGAGAATTACTACTGTTATCAATATAAATGTTCTCATAAACTGGTGTCTTTGAACTGCTATCTTTTGTATTGTGATATACTATACTATTACGAAGTGTTATTGTGCAATAATCATCCAGGTAAAGGCCTCCACCACCTATTTCTGCGTAATTATCTGCTATCGTACAATTTTCTATTATGGTCTCTGTTCTGGATAAATAAACTCCACCACCCTTACCATTTACGTTAGCATTGTTGCCATATATTAAAAGATCTCGCAATACACCATTCTCTCCTTCACACATGATTCCACCACCGAAATGGACGCTTTCCCTACCGGTTCCACCTTTGATTGTAAAACCTTCTATGACAAAATCATCATCATAATTTGTATCACTAAGGATTGCAATGGCACTTCCATCATCTTCACTACCATCAATTATGGTCTCTTTTACACCTCCCACACCTCGTAAAGTAATAGACTTATCTGGAATTTCTACATTTTCCTGCCAAATTCCTGCTGATACTTCTATTATATCTCCGTCAGAGCAGGCATTAATGGCTGCCTGAATAGTCGAGTAATCTCCGGGAACTTCTATTGTAATGCCTAAGAGCAACACAGGAAGTATTATCACTGTCAAAACAAGATTTAACTTGCTCATATTAAAACTCCTATTATATTTATATTAAGTCTTTTATAGATTTAGCTGCCTGTTCATTTCGAGACGTTCAGGCAGCACTTTTTTTATGATAAAATAATTAATATATTAATAATTCGGTAGCCAGCGCATTTCGAATAGTATGGCTTCAGAAACTGAAGCCGCTAAGTCAGCCGAATTTAAAGTGGTCTTCCAGATAAATTCCCGCAAAATTACCTGCCAGGTATAATGATATACTCCTATATATATATATATAGTTACTTACCACACTTATTAACCAGCAGCGAAACACAGTCATATTCATATTCACCTCAAAGATATATTACATTTCATTGTCAAATCCGAATATGGAACACAGGCTGCAATACTGTCAAGAAAT
>JAIPGP010000043.1 GCA_021735645.1 Candidatus Cloacimonadota bacterium | reverse complement strand
CCATGGAAAATAAAGAAACCAATTTACCCCACCCCCTGCCGTTTTCGACGAAGTCGAAAACGGCAGGGGGGTGGGGATTTCATGTGATTTTGAATCCATGGGTTGAAACCCATGACTATTAAAGTTATGCCCTTTCAGGGCATTTTGGAAGTCAGCTAATTTTTTAATTTCGGGGTGATGCCAGCTTTCGATAGGAAAAAACAGGCATCCCCCTGTATTTCTTTTTTCAAATCGGAAATCTTGATGATAATTGACCTGATAAGTAGGACTTGCACCGCTAACGGTAGCGAGAAGTCCATCCTCCCCCAAGGCTATGGACGGTCTGCGAGGGGCGAGAACTACGAGCAGTTATCAGCAGCTATCTATGTTTTTCACCGCAGCAAGTTTATTTTCAGGGAATGAGTGATAGCGGTCGTTATCTGCGCCCCACCTGGAAATACCCGGCGGTGCACGGCTAACTTAGCGGCAGAAGTGTTTTTTTTTAATTTCAGGGGGATGCGAGCTTTCGATAGGAAAAAATACTTGACAGGAATTCCTTAATATTACTTATAGATACCTTATAAAGTAACAGGAGGTAATAATGGGTACTTATTTTAATTCCAAAGAGGTGGCAGAGAAGGTTGGACTGCATTTGAAAACTGTGCAGAAATTTATGCGGGAAGGGAAACTGGAGGCAGTGAAGATTGGTAGAGAATGGCGGGTTTCAGGTAATGAACTAAGTAAATTTCTGGAAGGCGAGAACTATCGGATGGCATCAGAAGATGCAGTGTCAATATCAGGAAATATTCGTAAATTTGACTGCCGGGCAGAGGTTGAGATAGCAGTTAGAGATTTTGAGGAAGCGTCTTCATATTCTAATATGATCATTGGGGCATTACATGGCGGGAATAACAATTATCGTCGTTCCGATTTTGAGTTTTTGTATTATGAAAAAGAGCGGAGGGCAAAACTGGTATTTCGCGGAGATGCTCTTTTTATTGCAGATATGATGCTAAGTCTCAGTGAGATTGATGCCATTCAGTAAAAAAAAGCTGGCATCCCCCGGTTTATCTTAATATATAATATCATAAGTAATTTGATTTAAATATGTTACATCAGGCAAATTAATCAAATTCAATTACGTCCTGACGAGGTGATATTACGGCAAAACCTAATAGTCCCGATAAATCTAGATGAAACCCGTGGAAAAAAGAATGCAAATTCTCCCCACCCTTTCCCGTTTTCGGAAAAACCGAAAACGGGAAGGGGTGGGGATTTCATGTGATTTTAAATTCATGGGTTAAAACCCATGGCTATGATAGTCCAACCCTTTCAGGGTGAAGAGCAACCTGGGAAATTTCGGGGGGATGTGGGCAATAAAAAAGTTCTTGACATGAGTGGCACTCATAAAAGAAATGAGCGTGACTCATATAGGGGGTTAATTGATGCCGAAAATAATCGAGAATGTGCGTGAGGTGATCATTGAGAAAGCTTATTATCTTTTTATAAAAGAGGGCTATGATCAGGTGAAGACCAGTAGAATAGCTCAGGAATGTAATATTGCAGCAGGGACGCTGTTTAATTATTTTCCTACAAAGTGGGATTTGCTGATAGAAATATTGCGCTTGATCAAGCAGAAAGGTTATGAGGATTTTGCTGCTAAATTTGCCAGGACAAATGACAGCTATGAGCTGGTTTGTATGATAGTGGGTGAGATGCACTATATAATAGAGCGGATAGGGAAATTAGGGAAGGACTTTTTTATCTACCTGCTATCACAGGAGGAGTCAGAGATATCCAGGCTGGAAAAAGAACATCTAAGGGAAAGGGAGAGAGTTATAAAATATTTTAAGAAAGGTTTTCCGCAACTGCAGGGACACAGCGATGAAGTTGTCTGGCTGGCAGTGCGGAGTTTGCAGGCAATGGTGATAGCGACCTATCACAAAGATGAGAAAGTGCTGGAGAGGAATAAAATGTTTATTTGCAGGTCATTTATAGCTATAATCAATAATTTAGATAATATACAGGCAGAATTACAGGAGGTCAAATGAGAGCTAAATTTGGGATTTTAGTAATATTACTATTAATGTTCTCAGTTACTCAATTACACAGTGAAGAAATAAAGGTGATAGAATTGAGCTGGGACGAAGTAGCAGGCATAGTGAGGTTAGATAATCTCAGTTTGCAGATGGCGGAGCTTGATAATAAGACAGCCGCTGCAGAGGTGAAGAAGGCATGGGGCAGTTTTTTGCCCAGTCTGGATTATCAGTGGTTGTGGAGCGATGATGAGCTAACTCAGGCTCAGATGCCGGTACCTGCTGATAATATGTTTGGTCACAGCATAAGTATGACTTATCCCTTATTTGTTGGCGGGGCGCGTTATGCGAATTTGAAGATGCAGCAGCATTTACAGAAATCGATGGCAGCGGAACTGGAGGGTTTGGAGAGCGATGTGGTGCTGAATAGTCTGCAGGCATATTTTGGCGTAATATTGGCAGGTAGTCTGGTGGAAGTATATACAGAGGCGATGGGACTTGCGGAGCGTAATTTAAGTCAGGTGGAGAGTTTTGAGGGCGTGGGCACGGCAACTGAGCTGGAAGTGATGCAGGCACGGACGCGGTATTTTGAGAGCATACCGCAACTGGAGAGTGCCAGAAATCAGAGAAAAGCAGCCTTAAACCAGTTAAAGATGCTTTTAAATATTCCGGCAGCAGATAGTGTACTGGTGAAAGATACTTTAAGTCGCGAGGAATTTTTGGGTGGATATGCCCGTTTGCAGATAGAGGAATATAAGAATCTAGCGCGGGATAACCGGGCAGAAGTGGTACAAATCCATAACCAGAGCAAAGCAGTCAGCCAGCAGAAGTTATTAGCAGCCAGTCAATTTATGCCGAAAGTGGTATTAACAGCCGGTAGAAATTTTTATGCATATAGCGATGACTGGTGGATAGGCAAAGATGATTTTGCCGCCTATAACAGTGTAGGTCTGGTAGTGCAGATGCCGATATTCCAGGGTGGCAGCCGGTGGTTTGACAGTCAGGAAGCAGGCTATGCCAGTAAAAAGATGGCCTTAGCGAAGGAATTGACCATTAACCAGGTGGAGCTGGAAGCGGAGCAGAGCTATTATGCCTATCTGGAAGCGAAGGACAATTTGAAGAGCCAGGAAGAAGCATTGGCAACGGCTGAGGAGAGTTTACGATTGGCGAATCTGTATTTTACGGAAGGTATGGTGACCCAGACGGAAGTATTAGGTGCTCAATTAAGCTATACCAATAACCGGGCAGCTCTAACGAGCGGGATATATAATTATAATACCAGCCAGTTAGGATTATTACGCGCCATCGGCGATCTGGCAAGTATCTGGAAAAAATAAAGCGAGGAAGAACAATGAAGAAAATAATCATAATCAGCATATTATTATTAGTTCTGCTCACGGGTTGTGATCAGGACAAAAACGACGAAGTGAAGAAATCTATTCCGGTGATGATTTACACTACCCATCCAGATGAGATCGCGAGTTATTTGAAATTAAATGGCGGGCTGGAAGCCACTACAGACCTTGATCTGTATTCCATGAGCAGCGAAAAGATCAAAAAGCTGCATGTGCATGAAGGTGAGAAGGTGTCTGCAGGGCAATTGCTGATGGAGCAGGTAAGTGATATGGCGCAGGAAAGCGTGAAGCTGGGACTGGCGGGAGCAAATGCAGCCCGGGCACAGAATGATCTGGCAGAGAAGGAATATATCCGGATGCAGAAGCTTTTGGCAGAGAAGGCGATCACGCAGCAGCAGTTTGATCAGATAGAGATGCAGAAAAGTGCAGCAACTGCGGGCTTGGAATTAGCAGAAGCTCAATTGGAACAGGCAAGGCAGCAATTGAATTACACAAAAGTGTTTGCTCCGGCAGCTGGAGAAGTGGCGATGATCAATTATGAAGTAGGAGATATGGTCCCGGCAGGAGTTCCTGTATTCAAGCTGGTAAATAACCGCAGTATGGTGGCACGTTTGCAGGCAGTGGAAGTGGATCTGGTAAAATTGTATGTAGGTCAAGATGTAATAGCCCGTTTTCCTGCTTTTGGAGAAGAGGAATTTCAGGGGAAGGTGATCAGCATAGACAGTGCCATTAGTCCAGTCACGCGGACACTGGAAGTGAAAGTGGCTTTGACAAACGGAATGGATCAATTACGTTCCGGAATGTATGGCGAATTCCGCATGATAACCAAAGCCAGAGAAGGAGTGATAGTGCTAACCGATTCTGCTATTATGACTCAGACCAAGCTGAGGATAGATAAAAACGGTAAGCAGATAGCGGAAAAAGAGTACTATGTATTTATGGCAGTTGATGGCAAGGCAGCGATGCGACCAGTGAAAACCGGTATTCATTCTTTGGGCAGATTAGAGATAGTGGATGGACTGGCAATGGGTGAGCAGGTGATAGTGGTAGGGCAAAACATCGTGAAAGCTGGAGATGAGATCAGGATAGTTAATTAGGAATGGAGCAGAGATGAAATTAATAGATGTATCAATTAAGCGAATAGTTCTGATTTCCATGATCTATATATTGATAGTGGGATTTGGAGGCTTTGCCTTAACGCAATTGAAGCTGGATTTGTATCCAGATATAGATTTCCCGATAGTGGCAGTGATCACAACTTATCCCGGGGCGGGACCTGAGGACATCGAGAATCTGGTAACGCGACCGATTGAGGAGGCTGTGATCAGTGCGGAGAATGTGAAGAATGTAACTTCGCAATCCTCAGAAGGAGCATCGATAGTGATGCTGGAATTTAACTGGGGCACAGATATGGATCAGGCAGATACCAATGTGCGTAATAACATAGACTTTGTGCGTGATTACCTGCCGGAGGATGTTTCCGACCCGCTGGTATTTAAGTTTGATCCTTCCATGATGCCGATCATGTTCATTTCGCTGACGAATGAGAATCTGGGACTGGCAGAGCTGCTGGAATTATCTCAGGATCGGATCGAGGCGATGCTGGAGCGGGTAGATGGAGTGGCGGCGGTGAGCACTTTGGGCGGTTTGGAGCGTCAAATAAATGTGAACCTTGATCCGGTGCGGATGTCTGCCTATGGCGTGAGTTCGCAGCAGATAGTGGGAGCTATAGGCTCACAAGCCGGATTGATGCCGGCGGGAAATATAGACACGTCCACTAAGAGCTACAGCATCAGGGTATATTCTGAATACAGCAGTCTGGATCAACTGGAGAATGTGGTAGTGGGTTATTTTGGCGGCAGGGCAGTGAAGGTGAGTGATATTGCGGAAGTGGAAGATGATTTTAAGGAATTGAAAAGCAATGTGCGGGTAGATGGTATGCAGGGCGTAACGCTGATCATCCAGAAGCAGAGCGATGCCAATACCGTGCAAGCCTGTAATGGAGTTGAGAAAGAACTGGAGCGGATCCTGGAACTGCTGCCGGAAGGCACAAATTATGGTATAATGTTTGACCAGAGTGAATTTATCGAGGATTCGGTAAATAACTTATCGATGACCGGAGGACTGGCATTTTTGATCTGCTGCGTGGTTATCTATCTATTTTTACGGAATCTGCGTGGCAGTGTGATCATGGCGATATCGATGCCTGTATCAGTGATATTTACCTTTGCAGTATTATATGTAAATGGATTGACCTTGAATATAATTTCCATGGCAGGACTGGCGCTGGCAATAGGTATGCTGGTGGATAATTCCGTAGTGGTGCTGGAGAATATCTACCGGCACCGTGAAGAAGGCTACAGCAAGCGGGAAGCAGCCAGTATGGGAGCCACGGAAGTAACTAATGCCATTGTGGCATCTACTATCACCACGATTTGTGTATTCCTGCCAGTGCTGTTTGTGCCGGGCATCACGGGTCAGATATTTGGTGATATGGTGATAACTATCACCTGTTCGCTGGCAGTTTCGCTGGTGGTGGCACTCACACTTGTGCCGATGCTGGCATCGCGATTGATCCGCACCCAGGCAGAAGAAGATGCCAGGAAGCAAAATCTATTAGTGAAGCAACTGAATAAATTTTTTGTCTGGCTGGAAAATAAATATGCCAGAGTATTGCACTGGGCGATCAATAATAAGCGAAAAGTGCTGACCATAGTGTTTGTGATGTTTGCCGGTTCTCTGGCATTGATACCTGTGATAGGTGGCGAATTCATGCCAGAAACAGATCAGGGACATATTCAGGTGTATGTGGAAGGCAGGCGTGGAATACCTTATGATGAGATGGAACGACTGGCAATAGAAGTGGAGACAGCGATGCGGGAGACTGCACCTGAGATAGAAGCATCTTATCTGCGTTATGGAGCTCAGGAAGGCTTAATGGCTTTCGATTCTGCTCCTAACAATATAGAAATTCACTTGAAATTAAAGAGTGAAAGCGAGCGAATCCGCAGTCAGAAGGATATCGAAACAGCTTTACGTGAGCGTTTTGATAAAATTCCTGGAATCTCATATAATATTACTCAGGGTAATATGATGGGCGCTGAGAAAGCAATTGAGGTGAAACTGATAGGTAATGATCTGGTGAAGGGAGAGGAAATAGCCGATCAGATATATCAGAAGATGCAGAAAGTGGAAGGATTTGTGGATATAGAAAAAAGCATCAAAGAACAATCTCCGCGGCTGGATGTGAATCTTAATCAGGATGTGATGAATGAATATGGTTTATCTGCCATGCAGGTAGCGAGTATTATTTCTTATTCAGTGCAGGGAGTAACGGCTCAGCAATATCGGGAAGAAGGTGAGGAATACAATATTCATGTGCAGCTCGATAAGAAGTACCGTAATGATCGGGAAGCTTTAGAGCAATTGATGATCCCCACTATGACAGGGGCAAATATACCCTTGCGTCAATTAGGCAGCATTGAAGAGACGATAGCCCCGCCCAGTATCGGCAGGGAGAACCAGGAACGGGTAGTGAGCGTGAATTGTAATTTGAAGATGAAACTTGATTTGAATAAGGCAAAGCGTTATCTGAAAGAGATATTGGATGATACTCCTATTCCATCTGAATTCACGGTGCTGATCGGGGGACAGGCAGAAGACCAGCAGGAATCCAATTTCTGGCTGATGATCGCTTTTGCTGTAGCAATTGTACTGGTATATATGGTGATGGCATCGCAATTTGAGTCTTTAATTGATCCCTTTATCATCTTCTTTACTATTCCGCTATCGCTGATAGGAGTATTTTTGATACTCTTTATCACCGGAACAAAGCTGAGCATTATGTCAATGGTAGGAGTGGTTATGCTGGTGGGAATAGCGGTTAATAATGGCATTGTGCTGGTGGATTATATAAACCAGTTACGAGAGCGGGGACTGGGAGTATATGAAGCGGTAGAGAAAGCGGGAAAAGCGAGGATGCGTCCGGTGCTGATGACAGCATTCACCACAATATTCGGGATGGTGCCTCTGGCACTGGAAATAGGATCCGGAGCAGAGTTATGGGCACCGCTGGCACGTTCAGTGATAGGAGGGCTTTTTACCACAACCATATTGACCCTGGTTGTGATACCGGTAATTTATATAGTAGTAGAATACCTGGGCAGTAAAAAGACGCGAAAGCGGGTAATAGCAGCGAGTGAATAAATCATACAGGGGCAGACAAAGTAGTCTGCCCCGGATTGTATTCAGCAAAAAAAGTGAGAATATTTCAGGTTAAGAAGGTGTTAAGATTTATCTGCTTGACATGAAAGAGGATAAAAAATTAGTTGATTTTTTCAGGTTAGATTTAGGATAATGAGAAATATATAGATAAAGGAGTAATGATGGCTGTACCAAAGAGAAAGACATCTAAGTCACGTCGCGATAAAAGGCGGACACATTATAAGGCAGTTGCCCCAGCAATCAGTACCTGCTCAAATTGCGGAGAACCCATGCGTCCTCATAACATCTGCAAGAAATGCGGATTCTATAATGGTCGTGAAGTTCTGAAGACGGAGAAGGAATAAGATTTCCTGAGTAATCAGGTATGCAGGGCACAAAAATAACCGTAGGGTTAGACGCCTTTGGCAGTGATAATGCACCTTACCCGGAAGTGGAAGGTGCAATTATTGCACTAAAGGAGGATATTTGTGACAGAATTCTGCTATATGGTGATTCCGAAATATTAAGCAGAGAGCTGAGCAAATATTTTTATGACAAGTCGAAACTGGAGATAGTTCATTGCACAGAAAGAGTGCTAATGGATGATGCTCCAGCCAAAATTCTGCGGCAGAAGAAAGATTCGTCTCTGGTGAGATTGATCACTGACTGCCGTGACGGCAAGGTGCAGGTGGCAGTTTCTGCAGGCAGCACAGGTGCCGTGATGTCCACTTCGTTGTTCATTTATGGCAGGTTGAAGAATTTTTTACGACCGGCAATAGCAACTCTGTTTCCAACGATCAAGGGAGTGGAACTTTTATTAGATGTAGGTGCAAATACCGAGTGCAGCGCAGATAATTTAGTGCAATTTGCCGAAGCAGGCAGTTTATATACAGAGCATTTTTTTAAAATAGATTCCCCCCGAATCGGATTGATCAATATCGGTGAAGAAAGCAGTAAAGGCAATGAGCTATATAAATTAACTTATCAATTGTTGTCAAAGCATCCGGATTTAAATTTTGCAGGTAATGTAGAAGGCAAGGACTTATTAAAAGGTGACGTGGATGTGATCGTGAGTGATGGCTTTACCGGCAATATCGTTTTAAAGACTGTGGAAGGGGCTGCCAGTTCTATGTTCAAGATACTAAAAGAGCAATTCAATCAGGACTGGATAAGTAAGCTCGGAGCACTTTTGGCATATCCTGCTTTTGCGTTTTTAAAGAAAAAGGTTGACCATCGGGAATACGGTGGAGCATTATTGGTTGGACTGAATGGTCTTTCAGTTGTAGCCCATGGCAGGTCTGATGCAAAAGCGATAAAGAATGCGATAAAAACAGCAGTGCGTATGGTTAATTCAAAATTTCTTGAACATGCGAGGGAATATTATGAGAGTAAATAAATGATGCGATATAGTGCTAAAATAAAGGGAACCGGACGTTCACTACCAGAAAAGATTTTGAATAATTTCGATCTTGAGAAACTGGTGGAGACTTCCGATGAGTGGATAAAGACTCGAACCGGGATGTCTGAGAGGCGGGTCTCAGCAGATGATAAAGCTTCCAGTGATTATGCTACAGCAGCTGCGGAACAGGCTTTGCAGATGGCGGAACTTCATGCTAAAGATATTGATATGGTGATAGTGGGAACTGTGACACCTGATCATGCTTTTCCTTCCACCGCTTGTCTGATCATGAAAAATCTGGGGATCAAGAATATGCCCGGATTTGATATTTCTGCCGGTTGCCCAGGCTGGATATTTACCATGAATATTGCAAAACAATACATAGAGAATGGCACCTGTGAAAATATTCTGGTAGTAGGCGTGGATATGCTGACAAAGATCACGAATTATAAAGACAGGAATACTTGTGTATTGTTTGGTGATGCTGCGGGAGCTACCGTGATATCACGAGCGGAAGACAAGGATATTTCCCGACTGATCGACTCTGATATATCTGCTGATGGAAATTACTGGGACCTGCTGGTTCAACCTGCCGGAGGTTCCAGAACACCGGCAAGTTACAATACTGTGCGTGAGCGTCAGCACACTATCGTTATGGAAGGCAACAAAGTTTTCAAGCTGGCTGTTCGTTCTATGTATAATTCCTGTGAAACCGTGTTGAAAAGAAACAATATGGATACCAATTCTGTTGACTGGGTGATACCTCATCAAGCGAATATGCGTATCATTGATGCACTTGCTAAAAAACTGAAAGTGGACATGAAAAAGGTAATTATCAATATTGAGAAATATGGTAATACCTCGGCGGCTACTATTCCTGTGGCTTTGGATGAAGTGATCAGGAGCGGTAAAATCAGGCACGGTGATATAGTATTGATGACTTCCTTCGGGGCAGGTTTAACCTCGGGAAGCGTATTAGTGAGAATTTAACAGATAAATATATAGTGGGGATATTATGCGAAAGATTGCTTATATCTTTCCTGGACAAGGTGCTCAATACGTAGGTATGAGCCGGGAATTAATTGAAGCTGATTCAGAAAATATTGTGTATCTGGAAAAGTTTAAGGCGCGAACTGGTTATGATCTGCAGGATATCATGCTTAATGGTCCTGAGGAGAAGCTGAAGGAGACCAGGTTCACTCAACCGGCAATCCTGTTTCATTCCATAGCAGCCTTACGCTTATGGCAGAAGGAAAGCTCGATAACGCCAGATTTTGTGGCAGGTCATTCTCTGGGTGAATTTTCGGCATTAGTAGCGAGTGGTGTATTGGAATTATCTGATGCGATGTATCTGGTGCATAAGCGAGGTGAGTTTATGATAAGAGCCAGTGCCGGAGCGCCATTTGGGATGACGGCAATAATAGGATTAGCTCCCGAGAAAGTGGAAGAGTTGTGTGAGCAGGCTTCAGAAGCGGGAATTGTGATAGCTGCTAACTTTAATACGCCGGTTCAGACGGTGATATCAGGCAGTGAAGCTGGTGTGCAGGCAGCAATGGCTCTGGCAGAGTCAGCCGGTGCAAAGCGAATAATTCCGCTGGTTGTGGGTGGTGCATTTCATTCTCCTTTAGTGGCAGAAGCTGCGCAGTGGCTGGAAGAGGAAATGGCTGATATCGATTTCAAGTCAACGGATATTCCGGTAGTGTCTAATGTAGATGCCCTGCCGTGGACAGACTCAGCTAAGATCAAGGAAAATTTGGCAAAGCAGGTAACGTCATCAGTTCGCTGGGTGGAGAGTGTGAATTATATGAGTACTGCGGGAGTGGGTCTGTTCATCGAATTTGGACCTCAGAAAGTGCTTGGCGGGATGCTGCGTAAGATAGATAAAAACCTGACAACCATGAATCTGGAGAAGCCGGAAGATATTGGTAAATTGATAGAATTAATAAATAATGGAGAAGAATAATATGGATTTTAAAGGAAAGACAGTCATTGTGACCGGATCATCCAGAGGGATAGGCAAAGCAATAGCTGAGGCATTTGCCGCAAAAGGAGCTACAATCTGTATCCTGGATCTGATGGAAGAAGGTGTAAATTCTATATTAAGCGAATTCACCGAGAAGGGTTATAACTGTTTAGGATTTGTGGGGAATGTAACTGATTCTGAAAAAATCAGCGAAATATTTAAAGAAATATATCAGAAAACCGGTAGTATAGATGTTCTGGTCAATAATGCCGGAATAACCAAAGACAAACTGATCCTGAAGATGAAAGAAGCAGATTGGGATGCGGTATTAGATGTGAACTTGAAGGGTACATTTATTTGTATTCAGAAAGCCAGCAGATATATGATGAAACAGCCAGGCAGCTCCATAATTAATCTTGCTTCAGTGATAGGATTAATCGGAAATACGGGTCAGGCAAATTATGCAGCTTCGAAGGCTGGAATAATTGGTTTGACAAAATCAGTAGCAAAAGAGTTTGCTGCCAGGGAAATGCGGTGCAATGCCATAGCTCCTGGATTTATCAGGACAGAAATGACAGAAAATCTCCCGCCGGAGGTAGTGAGCAGTTATGCGGAAGCAATTCCCCTGAAGCGTATGGGAACTCCTCAAGACATAGCTGATCTGTGTTTGTTTCTGGCATCTGATATGAGCTCGTATATTACCGGTCAGGTAATAAATGTAGATGGTGGATTAGTAATGCAGTAAATCAATCAGCCTGAAAGCTGAGATATAAATTGGGAACCTGAGAAAGTGGGTAAGCCTGAAAATAAGAAAAAACTGGAGGATAAAATGGACGTAACAGCAAAAGTTAAAGAGATTATTGTTGAAGAATTAGGAGTTGATGCAAGCGAAGTGACTCTGGAAGCAAAATTCATCGAAGATTTAGGAGCAGATTCACTTGATACCGTGGAACTGATCATGAAGTTTGAAGAGGAATTTGATCTGGAAATCGAAGATGAAGACGCTGAAAAGCTCACCACTGTAGGTGAAGCAATCAATTACCTGAAAGGAAAACAGCAGTAGTACAACTTTTAGTAGAAATGTAGCGGATGGGTATGCTCATCCGCTTTTTAGTACAGAGAGGATAAAAAATGAGCAAGCGAAGAGTTGTGGTAACGGGCTTGGGGACTATCAATGCTTTAGCCCATAATGTTGATGAATTCTGGGAAAATCTGCTGCAGGGAGAAAGCGGAATAGCCCTCGTGAAACATTTTGAATTAGGTGAAGAATATAACAGCAGGATAGCCGGTGAAGTAAGACACTTTGCCCCGGAAGAATATTTTGAGAAGAAGCGATTGAAAAAGCTTGATCGATATACAAAATTTGCCTTATGGGCAGCAAAAGAAGCCATGGAAGATGCCTGCTTGTCTGAGGGAAGCTATGATCCTGAAAGAAGTGGCTGCATTTTATGCACAGGAATTGGCGGTATGTACACTTACGAGACAGAATGTGCCAAACATTATCAGGTAGGAGCACGTCGGGTAAGTCCCTTTTTCATACCAAAGATGATTGCTAATGCCGGAGCGGCAGAAGTGGCAATTGAGAACAATTTAAAGGGAATAAATTTCAATATATCCTCTGCCTGTGCCAGTGCAAATCATGGCATAGGAACAGCTTACAGATCGATTCAGTATGGTGATGCAGATTTAATCGTCTGTGGCGGTGCTGAAGCAGCAGTTACACCTTTAACATTTGCCGGATTTGGTAACATGAAAGCATTAAGCACCAGAAATGAATCTCCGGAAACAGCCTGTCGCCCTTTCGATGCTGAGCGAGATGGATTTATTTTAGCAGAAGGAGCCGGAGTAGTAATACTGGAAGAGCTGGAGCATGCCCTAAGCCGGGGAGCACATATATACGCAGAACTGGTGGGCTATGGAGCTACCTGCGATGCCTATCATATCACAGCACCGGCAGAAGGTGGGGAAGGTGGAGCCAGAGCAATGCAGATGGCAATCAAGGATGCTGGTATGCAGCCGGAAGATATTGAATATATCAATGCCCATGGAACTTCCACACCCTTGAATGATGTAAATGAAGCAAAATCAATTAAGACAGTTTTTGGGGAATATGCTTATAAATTAAAGATTAATTCCACCAAATCTATGGTTGGTCATACACTAGGGGCAGCTGCTGGCATAGAAGCCGTAGTATGCTGCAAAAGTATTCAGACAGGCAAATTACATGCAACAATGAACCTTACAAATCCTGATCCTGAGTGTGATCTTGATTTTATAGCCAATACTGCTGAAGATTTTCCGGTGAGGGTTGCCATGAGCAATTCCCTGGGGTTCGGTGGTCATAATGGGGTGCTGATATTCTGCAGATATGATCGCTGACATGAAGAAACTGATCAGTAGTTTATTAGGTAATTCATTACTTAAAAGGGAGGAGTTCACAGAACTGACCCCTTTAATGAATATTCTTAATTATAAGTTTAAAACAGAAGAGCTTCTCTTTTCGGCGATAACTCATACATCGGTTATTTGCAAGGAAGGAGAAAGCTCTTCATTTGAAAGAATGGAGTTTCTGGGAGATTCCATTTTGGGTTTGATCATTGCAGAATCAGTTTTTGAGAAGTTTCCGGATTATACAGAAGGAGAGCTTTCTAAACTAAAAGCGAAAGTAGTATCAAGGGATTTTCTTTCTACAGTTGCCCGTAAGCTGGGAATTGGCAGACATTTGATCTTAAGCAGTGAAGCCGAAAGAAGCGGCGGCAGAGATAACAGCTCCATTCTGGCTGATGCTATGGAAGCAATAATTTGTGCTATCTATCTGGATGGTGATTTAGAAGCAGCCCGAGAATTTATCACCACGAATTTGTTTACCGGATATAGAGAGATTTTTGAAGAGCAGGATCTAATAAATTATAAAAGCAGGCTGCAGGAATTTACTCAGCTTGAAAGTCAAGAATTACCAGAATATAATTTGATAGAAGAAACGGGTCCTGACCATGATAAAACATTTGTTATCGAAGTAGAAGTAAATAACACAGTAGTCGGCAGTGGTGAGGGTCATACCAAGAAGGAAGCCCAGCAGAAAGCAGCAAAAATGGCATGTAAGACACTTAAGATATGAGGATTCTGCCACTGTTTATTCCGCATCAGGGTTGCCCCTTTGCCTGCATTTACTGTAATCAGTTTTCCATTACTCAAAGCAAAGACGAATCCATTGCCTATTTTCAGAAACTTATCGCTGATTTCTGTCACCAAAATACTGCAGCTGATAAAGAAGTAGCTTTTTTTGGCGGAACCTTTACTGCACTATCACGTGAATTACAGGAAGAATACTTTGATCTGGCAGCACCATATATATCAAGCTTGAGAGGAATACGGCTGTCAACTCGTCCAGATGCTTTAAGTGCAGATGGATATAAATTTTTGAAAGATAGAGGTGTGAGTACAATTGAGCTTGGTATTCAAAGTTTTAGCGATGAAGTACTTATTGCCTCAAGAAGAGGTTATTCCGCCAAAACAGCAGTCTCTGCCTGTGAGAGTGTGAAAACTGCTGGTTTTGATCTGGTGATACAATTAATGCCTGGCTTGCCGTCAGATACTTTTAGCAGTTTTTCTGCGACAATAGACCAAGCTATTGAGCTGCAGCCTCAGGGAATCAGGCTATATCCCACGGTAGTATTAGAGGGTACAAGGCTGGCAGACTGGTATGCAGCCGGCAAATACGCACCTTTAAGCCTTGAAGAGGCTATCTCCTGGCTAAAGACCGGCCAATCCCGCTGCTCTTTGGCAGGGATAAATGTAATTAAAACAGGATTACATTCAGACCTTAGGGCTATAGATATCGTGGCAGGACCTCATCATCCAGCTATTGGCGAATTAGTTCAGATAGAATTATTGTATGATGAATTGATCAGCAAATGGCAGCCTGATATGACTCTGGAAATCCCGGGAAATAAAAAGTCTTTGTTTCTGGGTCATGGCAGAAAACTGGTGAATATGCTAAAAAAGAAATTACTGCTGGACAAAATAGCTGTAACAATAAATAAAGAAAACAGAGATATTGAATATGTATTTAAAAAAGTAAAGGCTCAATATTACTGGTAGAAAATGGTATATCTTGGATTAATTGCCATAACTGGCGTAACAATATATTTCTACTGGCAGACAATGCCAGAGATCAGCAGCGGAAGGCGCTATGCCCTCGCTGCCTTGAGGTGGATTGCCCTGGCAGTAGTGATGATTTTACTATTTAACCCCATAATACGCTATTCCCGTAACCAGCCGATTCAAACCAGGCAATTGCTGTTGCTGGATAATTCCTTATCAATGGAGGAAAAATCCGGATCAGAGATAAAGTATCAGGTATATCAAGAAGCAGAAGCCCAAGTGAAGAAGCTGCTGCAGGATAAGGGTTATGAATGTGAGACTGTAACTTTTGCTGATGGCATTGCCGGAGATCAGGAATCTTCGCGACTGGCAAAAACTATGGCAGATCTGCATGACCAGGACAGGCTGCGGAATGTTAAGGACATTTTCCTGTTTTCTGATGGCTGGTTTGATGACAGTGATCCCGAATTTATCCAAAACATTCAGTTTCCATTGCAGGTTTATCAGACAGATTTTCAGGCACCGGACTTTGATTTGCAGATTAACAGACTCAAGTATAATCAGCGAGCCTGGTTAAAGGATTTAAATCCATTTATTGTAGATGTTTCTGCCACAAATTATAATGGTAAAGCTGAAGTGGATTTCTATATCTCTGAGCAAAAAATTCAATCCAGCCAGTTAGATTTCAGTCAGGAGAAATACCAGCAGATAATTTTTGAGCATGAGTTTCTCACGACAGGTTTGCAGCCCATCCGTGTTGAAGTTCGCTCCGATAGTTTAGAGGAAACCGAAACAGAAAACAATAGTTTCCCTGGAGCAGTGCTTGTTCTGGAAGAAAAAGCAGCCGTTAAGATCATTTCTGATCGTCTATCCTGGGAAGGTCGCTATCTTGTACAGGCAGCAGCCCGGGAAGAAAGGTTTGAAGTTACCTATCTGCAAAAAGATAATGAATTACACAAAGAGCGTGAGATTGTGCAAATGGGTGCAGAAATTGAAAACTGCCAGGTATTATGCCTGGTCAATTACGGGAAGTTGAGTTTTTCCAATGCTCAGATTGAATTGATAGACCGGTATGTAACAAATGGTGGAGGACTTCTTTATCTGGGTCAGCCCCTGCCGGGGCTGGAAGGAATTCTGCCAGTTCGCAGCACAGGTATTAGACGAGAGTTTGAGGGCAAATTCAGACTGACTCCAGAAAGCTCGAATTATCAGAGTTTTAAGGTTTTGAAAGAAAATCTGGAAGAGATTCCACCAGTCAGGTTCTATTACACCGAGCTTCTGAGGTCAGGAACACTTTTAGCTGACTTCCCTGCTGAGCAGACACCTCCGGCAATAGTTTTCCAGGAATATGGGAACGGGAAAGTGCTGTACGTGAGTTTTCTTGATTTATGGAAATGGCAGCTTTGGGGCGAAGAGAGTCATTATGAGGTTTTTGCTAATAATATTTTACAATGGTTGAGTTATGCAAAAGCAGAGAACTTTTTTGCCTGGAGTGAACAAAACAGCTATTTACTGGGAGAAGAAGCCAAGATCAATTTAGCCGCTTTTGATGAAAAATATGCACCCATGAGCGATTTACAGGCAGAGATCGTTATCAGCCAGGATGGTCAAGAGTATCTACGTGACTTTATGAATAAGGCAAACGATAATTATAACTTCAGTTTTACTGCCAGTGAACCAGGAGAATACAAATACAAAATCATCAATACTGAGGGGAACCAGGAAACAGAAGGTAAATTCCTTATTGAGTCTGCCAGTTCTGAGACAAGAGACCGAGGGACAAATTCTGCTTTATTAAAATTTCTGGCAAAACAGACTAACGGCAAAGAATTCACCAGGACTGAGGATTTTAATGATTATCCTCAAGCAGAGACAGCCTATAAAACTACTTACCATGAAATTCCATTATACAAAAAATGGTATGTGATTGCTATTTTCCTGCTGAGTTTCTGCCTGGAAATATTCTTCAGAAAACGCTGGGGATTACTTTAGTAAACTAACCTCTCTGCAGTAAGAAATACATATAACCAGCATAACATAATAATAAAATTACTGCCTCAGTTTTATTCAATTTGCTAACTTTGCCTACAAATACCAGCAGGAAAAGAATTAAAGTGATCAAGGCAAGAATTGCAAGATCAATATTCAGCTCCAGATTAAACACTACCGGTTTTATCAATGAAGTAGCGCCTAAAACCATAAATATATTGAATAAATTAGAGCCGATCACATTTCCCACGGCTATATCGGCAGATTTCTTCTTCAAAGCGATAAGCGAAGTAACCAGCTCCGGTAAACTGGTACCAAGTGCCACAATAGTCAAAGATATCAGCTTCTCAGTTACTCCAAAATGTTTGGCTATATCTACTGCATTTTTAACTACTAATTCCCCACCAATAAACAGACCTGTAATGCCTATTAATAGAAATACCGTTGTTTTAAAAACTGACAGGTCAGTGTATTCAGCAGTAATCTGTTGATGTGGTATTCGCAGTACATAGAGAATAAAGAAAACCAGACAGGCTATCAGGATAATCCCATCGTATCTGGAGAGGATGTTTCCTTCCACCCAGAAATCGTTAGAGAGCACTATTATTAATAATGTACCAAAAAAAACAAATGGTATCTCTTTGCGAACCGTAGCTTTCTGCAGGAATATAGGCTTGAACAATCCTGCTATACCTAATACTACCAGAGTATTAAACATATTACTGCCGATTATATTCCCATAGCAGATTTCAGGATGATTTTTAAAAGCAGATACTATATTCACAATCAGTTCAGGGGCTGAAGTGCCAAACGCTACAATGGTCAAACCAATGGCAATTTCTGAAGTATGAAACTTCTTAGCTAATGATACTGCTCCATCAATCAAGAAATCTGCTCCTTTGATCAATGAAACAAATCCAACAATCAGAAGTAATATATTAAATCCCATTAATTCTCCTAAACATCCAGCATTTTAATGCCAATATGTTGTCTGGCAATATACAGGTCTAATTCGTGATTAACTATTTTCAGATAACGTCTCATTTCGCTTTCAGCTAATTCAGGTGTATTATTATTTTCACTCAGGTGAGCCAGAATAAGATTTTTCAGACCAGGATGAATTACCTGACTGATCACACTTACAGCCTGCCGGTTTGAGAGGTGCCCCTGTCTGCCTTTCACTCGCTGTTTCAGATGCCAGGGATAGGAACCTGTCAGTAATAGTACCTCATCATGATTGCTTTCCAGAACCAGAGTAGTGCAATTTTGCAGTCTTTCTTTCATTAAACGCGTCAGGTAACCGCAATCTGTGGCGATTCCCAATCTGGCATTGGGATTATCAGCTTGAGCGAGAATGAAATTACTGCTTTCCACAGCATCATGTGATGACGCAAAGGGATTTATATTTAGATCATTGATCCTAAAATCTTTACCATGTTCAAAATAGATTACGCCCTGCGGTAATCTACCGAGTTTTGCAGCTGAACAGGCATAGGTGTCCGGGCTGATATAGAGTGGTAAATCCAGCTTTCGGCAGATGATCCCTGCTCCTGAGATGTGATCTGAATGTTCATGACTGATCACCAGCCCTTTCAATTCCTCTGGTTTTATTCCCAGCAGTTCCAGACCAGAGAGTATCTTTGCCCCAGTTAATCCCGCATCCAGTAATATTGCCCCTGCATCGCTTTTCACTACCAGGCAGTTTCCTTTGCTGCCACTTGCTATCACACCTACTTGAAACATTTAATCTGTCCCTTCTTCTTCTTTTCCGATATAATAATATTTATTATTTAATTTATCGAATTCACTCCAGTTCCCGGAAAGATTGGAGCTGGAATTTATCACCTGGCTTACTCCGGTAGCCTGTGCGTCCAGATTATCTGAATGATGCAGAATAACTGCTTCCAGAATCTGAGGTAACCGGGCAGAACCCTTTTCAAATTCACCATGGTGAGAGAGTACCAGATGCCGCAGTTTCATCAGCAGTTCCGCCGGGAAATTATTGATCGTGGCTGCTTTCTCGCAAATTATCTGGTCAGCAATGATGATGTGGCCAATCAATCTGCCGGCATCGGTGAAATTGATCGCTGGTGGAGCAGTGTATTCCTGTACTTTACCCAGATCGTGTATCAGAGCACCTGTAAGTAAAAGATCACGGTCAACATTATAAGAATGAGCGGCGAATTCGCACAGGTTTGCCACGGCAATGGTATGCTCCAGCAAACCACCCAGATAATTATGATGCCAGCTTTTTGCCGCAGGTGCCTGAGCAAATTTCGCTAGAAATTCCTTATCTTCAAAGATAGATTTCAGTAACTCCTTTAAAGGCTCGCTGGAAACAGAATCCAGCAATTCAAATAACCGTTCCGTGAGTTTATGAACATCTTTATCCGTTGCAATAATAAAATCCGTTAGATCAATTTCCTCGTCCTGCACTTTTCTGGCTTTCTGAACAGTTACCTGAAGCTGATCACGATAACTGATCACAGTTCCTTTTATTTTTACGATATCGCCACTTTCAAATTTCTCTGCTATCGAAATAGCATTATTCCAGACATTTCCCATTACATTACCCGTTGTATCTGCCAAACGCAAACGTAGATAATTTCCATTTTTGCTCTCCCGCAGTTCCTTGTCTGTTACCAGAAAACAGGTTTCTATTTCCTTATTCAAATACTCTGGTAATTCATCACGAAATATCTTTACTACCTTTTCCATAAATACCTCATTTTACGTATATATTATTTGTATAAATCCAGCCTAATCTGTGCAGAAGAATTTCTAAACGGTAATTACCAGAACCTGACAAGGCAAATTTGCCTTTTTCATCAAGTTGCTGAGCAAAAAACTCACCATTACGATACAATCGCACTCTGGCTATTTTGGGTAGCCGATAATAGTAATGCATACCTTCAGTATAGGCGATCTCTTCTCCAAAACTTACTCCCGGCTCATTTTTCACTGCTACCCCGGCATAAAAATTATATGGAATACCACGATGATAATTTATTATATAACTTCTTCCTGCTGCCAGAGCTTTTAATATATGTTCCTGGTCTATTGGCCAGTCTTCCGGCAGCAGCACATTGGTGCGCACAGTGTTAAACATAAATTTATGTTTCAGCAGAGTAAAGCTTAAACCCATTTTCTTAAAGATCAAACCATGGGCATCTACTGAACCTATGGCAGCTTTACGCACACCGGCATTATTCATTTTATCCCACCATCTTATAGCTGCCCGTGAACCGCGTCTGATGAAATTATGTGCCAGAAGCACCCATAACAATCCATTTATGCTCGGGCGTATCTTTGATACCCAGTTTGATAATGCATTCCAGATTTCCAGCCCGGAAAACTGATCTATCTCAGTATCAGTCCAGATATATCTCCTGATCTGCCGTGAAGATCGCCTTTCAAAGGGATGAGCTGCAAAGGTGGTGGCTCCTCTTTCACGATAGTAAGGTACATACTCCGAAGCAGGCTTATTTTCCAGTACTTCCCCGCAGCCATAAACCAGTAAATGGTTATTATTACCAGGATCATTAATTTCCAGTCCCGGGATAATTATCAGTTGTTTCTCATTTTTCAGGTTAATATCATCTTTAGCAGAATTGCAGAGGTGGTCATTGATGCCCAGATAATCAAGTTTGTGCCGATGGGCTGCCTTCACAACCTGCTGTACCGGTGTGCGGGAATCAAAAGAATATTCCGTATGCACATGCAGGCAGCCGGTCAGTTCCCGGTAATTCCTTTTAAATATATTCCGCTGATACATTGCTTATTTAATTACCATTATTTTGAGCCAATCACTACCTTGTGAATGACTTATCTGCATGAAATATATCCCATTTACGACTTCTCTGCCACCCAGGTCTCTACCATCCCAGGCTTGCTCTCCTGCTGCAGGTCGCCGGATTACCTGTCCCCTGATATTATAAATATTCATTTGGACAACGCCGCGGCTCAGGGTTTCTGGTACCTGTATCTGCAGACTGCTTTTAAGATTAAAGGGATTAGGATAAGCGTAAAAATTTCTGACTGGCTCTATTTCATCCTCTGTATTATCAACTATGCCAAAATCTGCAAATGACAGTTCAGCCGTTGCCCACACCATATTATCTTCTGTGTTCTGTACCCAGAAAAGCAGACGACAATCAGCTAAATCACCTCCGATTGGGGTAAATTTATATAACTGATTAAAAACAGTTCGCTTTGTAGCAGTTCCCGAATTTGCCAGGGTCACCAGGTCAGGTATGGCAAACTGCAGCGTATCAAGGAACACTTTCCCATTAAACTGATCATTCAATATCAGACCTTCTTCGTAGATCATGCCAAAAATCTCGCAATTTGCCGCCAGACTGGGCAATATCTGATTCAAACCTGTAGAAAGCGTCACCGTCACATGCACATTTTCCAACGTATCCACCAGTGCTTCAATTTCGGAGATTTCCACAAAGCTGTTTTTTTCACTGATCGCTTCACAATGTGATAGAAGCTGAGCCGGATATGCATTGGCATTATAGCCAATTAAAGGGTTTCCGCTGATCACAGTTGCCGGCAGATTATAAATCTGGTAGTAATGAAAACGCTCTTCTGCTAGAGAATTATAATATATCACATCCTGATAATTGGGAAAATAATTGATCGGAAGCAACTGGTAATCCGTCATTTCAGACTGCCTTAGCCATATCCCGTTTGTATAAGTATCTTCCAGCTCTACCATATTCTCGATAAAAATTCTGGTTTGCTCAAAATTAAAGGTGTTTCGCTCTATCATGAGACTATTATTAGTAAATTGAGCATCTGATTCGCAATTTAGCGTTACTGTAAATTTATATTGTCCGGGACTATCGCTCAGGATATAGCTGACCCCTCCCATTTCAGCAAGATCAATTTCAATATCTGCTCCAGCTTCAATTCCTGCTATTGTGAGAGTGTCATTCCGGGTATCTCCAGGAAACTCTTTCTTAAATATCACTGTGATGCTATCAACGTTTACGGCGGAATTATTGTGCAATATTGCTCTGGGAATTATCTCCTCACCTGGAGCAAATGTCCCATCTAATAGCAAATCTGCTATCTCAAGATCAATATTGATAAAAGTGAATTCGCCGGTCAGGCTGAATAAAAACTCGTTATTAAATCCATTCGCTGACATGTTTCTCCAGCTGCCCTCTGCTCCATAATAAGGATCCCAGAAATAACTGTGAGTGCCATCACCATTGGAGCCGGATACATACTGCGAATTACCCAGTCCGGTAGGGTAATTCACTACCAGCCAGAAAAGCGTGTCCGATGCTGCTGCCAGTTCCACTTCGTTCCAGCCAGCTATTAAATTGCTGGGTGATATTGCGTTTTCGATGATTAATTCTCCAGGTCCCACTACAGCCGGCTCGTATAAACCCACTGTTAAATTTCCACTGACCGTTGGATTGGGCAGATAGACCCAGACACTTTGGGGAGCAAAATACAAAGTATCTATATTGCTGTAATAAGTGCGGAAATCATATTTCACTGCCCAGCGATGATCGGCGGCATATTCATAAGTAAAATAAAAATGTCTGTCATCTTCACCTGTGTGGTAATAGGCTTCATTTTCCCGCTCTATCCGGGTGACATCCAATCCGCTGCCTGTTTCAAACTGTAAACCCCACCCTGCTGTCCAAAGCAGTAAAAAACTCAATATCATTAATGCTCTCATATTTTTCTCCAATGCAAAAGTCATTACAGTATTAATTCTGTAAAGTTTTTTCATACAACCGGGTTCTTCGGTCCGGTGACCTTAACTGTCATATAATTCGCTTTCAGAAAGTGGTTTTGCCAGTTGGGGATTTTTCCAGCGGTTATGCACCCAAAACCAGTGCTCCGGGCTGGCTATCACTAATTTGCCAAAACCGTCCAGTATCCGCTGCATCAAGGCAATATGCCCTGCCAAATTGTTTTCGTACTCGCTGGTATAGATAGTCTCTGAATATTTGAGCAGCGGATAACCATTTTCTCCACGGGTTATTCCTGCTATTATCACGGGTGTTTGCGTTCTGATTGCTATCTTGGCAGCTGAAATATGCGTAGAAGCTGTATGTCCCAAAAACTTAAGTTGATATCCCTGATATCTGGCATTCTGGTCAACCATTACCACTACCAGTCCATTCTGCTTGAGCTTCCTCAAAATCGGTTTCAAAGCATTTCCCGGTTGAACTGGCTCGCAGTTTTCCTTTAGCCGCAAAGTATTTGTGTATCTGTCAAAATAGGGATTAGATTGTTTTTTAACGATTACGCAAAGCGGTGCCTGATGTGCCATCAGCCTGCCAGACATCTCAAAATTACCCAAATGCCCCGAGGCAATTATCACACCTTTACCTTTTGCCCTGATCTTCTCTACTTCTTCCCAGCCCACAAATTCCAGTTTCTCAAATACTTTCTCCGCTTTCTCCAGATATGATTCTACTGCCATTAATCCCATATTCTTATACATTGCTTTTAATATTCTCTTACTTTCCGGCTGGCTCATTTCAGGAAATACCATCTTTAAATTATTCTCAGCAGTCTTTCTCCTGAATTGCACCAGAGTAAAAAGCCACATCGCCGATCTACGTAAGAATACCGCCGGCAGTGGCTGTGCCAGAAAGATTGCTGCTCTCAGAAGACCATATTCCATCAGATTACTGAGTTTCTTAAATATTTTACTTTTATTGATCACTATTTTTCTCCAAACTCCATTTTTATTACCTTTGACCGTTACCCATTATCAGCCTGATAATATAGTCAAGCAAATTTATCTCTTCCTGTTCTCAGGGCTGTCCTTGACAATGAAAGCCGCCTTGAGGATTTTGCGTTTGAGGTGAATTATGAAGAAGAAAAATTTGCTGATTATCACTACGGGTGGTACAATAGCAATGAAGTATGATGAGGTGTTCGGCATTATCCAGAATGATGAGATGAGTGATTATCTCCTCAATTTTCCCCAGATTAGAAATGTCGCTGATATTGATGTAATGGAGTTTACAAATATTCCCTCTCCCTACATCAGCCCCGAAATAATGTTCAAATTAGCTAAACTGGTGGAAGAAAAGATCATTGAATATGATGGGGTTATCATCACACACGGTACAGATACTCTGGAAGAAACTGCTTATCTCCTGGACCTGGTGCTCACTACCCGCAAACCCGTTGTACTCACCGCTGCCATGCGATCAGGGACAGACCTGGGTCTGGATGGTCCCCGTAACATTGTGGGTGCTGTGCGCGTTGCCAGTGCTGAGCAAGCCAGAAATAAAGGTGTTCTGGTGGTAATGAATGACGAGATAGACAGTGCCCGGGATGTTGTGAAAACAGATACCGGTAAAACTAATTCATTTATAAGCCTTTCTTATGGTCCTTTAGGGATCATAGACCCTGATAAAGTGATATTTTTTCGGGATTCAGTAATTAACGAAAAGATTCCTACTGACTCTCTGGAAACTAATATAGATTTGATCCGCTGCGTGTGCGGTATGGATGACCGCTATATAAACTGCTCCCTTTCCAATAATGCCAAAGCTCTGGTGATAGAAGCGTTTGGGAGAGGAAATGTTCCTCCCAGCCTGATCCCTGCCCTTAAAAAAGCCCTTGAAAAGAATGTGATTGTGGTAGCAGTATCCCGTTCATATACTGGACGTGTTCTTCCTGAATATGGCTACGAAGGCGGTGGTAAATACCTGCAGAAAATGGGTGTTATCTTAGGTGGAGATCTGCGAGGTCATAAAATGAGGATTAAACTCATGGTGCTGTTTGGCAAATACAATAATCCCGACCTCGTGAGAAAATATCTCCTGAATTCTAATGACTGAATAAGATAGGGAAGTCCATCAGGACTTCCCTATATTTACACTTTCAGATCAATCTTCCTCTATATAACGCCAGTATTTATTGAACTTGGCTACCTGTTTCATGCGCACTTTCTGTCCCATTGCCTCAGCAGAAGTGATAGATTCCAGTTTTTTAATGGTTAGTGCCTCTTTTTTATATTGATAAGTGACCTTATTCTCAACTTTATTCACCATTTCTACAGGCGGGTAAATGGTTTGAGTCATAAATACCGGGATGCCTGTTTCAAGTTCCAGCCAGACACTTCCCTCCATTGGGATTGGCTGGTCATCTTCTCCGGGTCTATTGCCTTTAAATTCAAATTCAGCACATTGCCGCTTTGCTATTTTATCAGTATTGCCAGTGCGTTTCACTTCCAGACCCCAGTCTGCATTATTATAAAAAATCGAGCTGCTGTCCGGCAGCATATCTTGGCTAAGCATCTGCTGCACAACCTGATCGCTTTCCGGGATCAGGTCTCCTGATCGGGTTCCTCCTTCATAGTAGCCACATATTTCGCCATCTTCCAGTTCATAGCTGAACATCAGTGAGCTGGTCATCAGCTCTGAAGAATTATCATCCAGAACAGATACGTTTAGCTCCATTTCGCCAGCTACCCAGTTCCAGTTAGCTTCAGCTATTGCTTTGGCTTTCTGCCATAACTCATCTGAGCTGTCATCTGCCTGCAATGTCAGCAGAATCAGCAATAACGCGATAATCATACTTATTCTCATTACAATTCTCCTTCCGGCTGGTTTTCTCCATCCTGCTTTAAACTTCCGGTTATTTCCACTTTGATCATATTATCCCACATATTCTTGTCAATAAGCTTATACATGCCATCAATTGCTGCTTGAGAAGGCAGTCGCTTTGTATAAACAGTCAATTGATGCTCTCCGCTACTTAGTCGATGTTTATGCCTGTAGATAGGCTTTTCCACCTGCACACCATTTACATAAGCATTGCCCATGATCACAATTTCCACCAGATCATTCATCTCTGCTTCTGTTTCTTTGCCCATGCCGTCAGCATAATATTTTGCTGTCTCAAATTCCAGGTCAATGCGGTATTTGCGTTTGCCTTCCTGCACGCATTCCGCTTTTTTCATCTTATTGCTGAAAAGTGTGATCTTACGGAACCAGTCATCTAAAATATAGTTCATGCTGTCAGGTACAGCAGGTTCTATATACTGCATAAATTCCAGTGAATTAGTATATGGCGGCTGCTGATAGGCTGTTGCCTGCAGGTAGTTTTTCAAAGCTTTATTCACCTGTTTCTCACCACAATAGTCCCGCAGAGCATACATGGTGATAGCTCCTTTATTATAGTGGATATACTGCTGATTCTCCACTAGATACAAAGGCAGCTCTTCTCTTGATTCTGTGCCTCTGCCCATTAAATAGGAACTTAGCTCATGCTTCAGGAACTTGCCGATCTGGTGCTTGCCGTATTCCTTTTCCATCACCATTAAAGCACTGTATTGTGCTAATGCCTCACTCATCAATACGCAACCCTGCACATTGGCACCTATCACCTGATGTGCCCACCATTGATGCCCCAGTTCATGAGCTGTCACAAAGAATGGATAATCAATATCATCCTTGCCTTCCTGCACGTCTGCTACGAATCCAACACTTTCAGAATATGGAATAGTGTTCACAAAGCTCTGGGCATAAGAAGAATAGCGGGGAAATTCCAGCACTCTCACCTGCCTGTCCGGATAAGCTCCAAAATTCGTGCTGTAGTAATCCAGTCCGCAGTTCAAAGCTTTCAGCATTCTATCGACATTATAAGGATGCTTGTGGTCATAATACACAGTGAGTTCCACATCTTCACCAGCCGGATTCTGCCAGGTCTGGTGCTTCTCTTCATATCTGGCAGAAACATAGCAGAAGAAGTTCATCACTGGATGGTCCATTTTATAATGGAAATATTTTCTATCTTTTTCCTGCCATTCTTTTTGCAGATACCCCGGTGTGATAGCTGTCTGGTCACTGCTGGTGGATAGCACTGCTTCATAATTCACCCAGTCTGCATCATCACTGATATAGGTATTCATTCTGGCTTCTTCATCATCTACTTTTGCCATCCGCAGTTTAGGCTCCAGTTCATACTTTTCCCTCTTCTCTTCGCTCATCAATTCATAATTATCTGAATAACCCAAATGCGGGAAAAATGTCATGCTGTTAAAGAATGTGCCATTTTCAACAACGCTTGTGGAAGAAAAGAATCCCTTTTGCTCAATACTGCAGTTATACTCGATCATCAAGCTTTCACCCGGTAATAATGGCTCCATAAAGATATAGGTAAAAAATCCATAATCACTATCTGCCACATTCGCCCGGTATTCTCTATCCAATGAAAAATAATCATAATCCAGATCTGTATTAAAGATAACAACCAGTGAATCTATTGCTTCTGATGTCTTGTTTAGTGCCTGCATTTTTCCCTGTATTTCTGCCCGGTAATCCTCCGGATAAATGTCTGCTTCCACATACACATCAGTATAACGCGGCTGAGCTATGCCATCATAGTGTTTATAAGTGTTCTCAAAATTTACCTGCTCCAGCTCTCTAGTCTTGGTCCGTTTAAAATCTCCTATCTCATTTTCATTATAATAAATATAGCTGCCCATACCTATAAACCCGATCAGCAGTATCAGAAATGATATTTTTGGTGCTCTGCCAAACTTCTGCTTAAATATCTGCCATCTCTGCCGGAAGTGCCGATCCATGCCCCGGGGATAAAATAATAAACTGATCACCAGAAATATTGCTGCCAGAAAACCCCAGTATATCCGGTAACTGCCCCACCGCTGCAAAGTATTACCAAAGCCATTCATATCCGAATATATCCAGCCTCCACCGCGTCCATAACTGAATAGAGGGTGCTCCAACCCTAAAGACCCGATAAACCTGAACAAAAAATATGCTCCTATCGCTAAAGCATGACCGGCAAATTTATTATTTGCCAGTATATGCACTACAAAGATCAAAGCTCCATACAGCAATATCTGCACCATGCTCAAACCCAGATTTGCAGTATATAATCCCAGATTGATCTGATCGAAACCCTTATAATTTTGATATATGATCCCCAGTCCACTGGCTATTAATAATATGCATAGCTGCACCAGCATCAAAGCTGTGAATTTGGAAAACAGATATACCCAGTCAGGGATCGGCTGACTGTCCAGTATCCCGTCCATTTTATGTTCCCTGGCTTTCCACAGGGTCTCACCCGTGTATATGAGCAGGATGATCAGCGAGATCATGGCAAAATTACTGTTGATTACGGCTATCACGTTATAAGTGAGGGGCAGCACCTGTGTTTCATAGAGCCTGCCACTTTGAAATAATGATACTACCAGCATTATTATGCCGGCAAACATTATTGCGATAAAATTTGCACTGCTGACGATCTCTTTAAATTCCAGCTTGATAAAGCTAAGATATTGCCGCAGATTCTGCTGCCACGAATAATCACTTTTTACTGCTGGTATAGTTATCAATTTATAACTGGTCTCAGTAACTTTCTCTTTTTTAGAGCTGCCAGGCACTATAGTCTGACTGAATTTGAATTTCAAATACGTTATCAGCATCAGCACTCCACCCGCACACAGCCAGAGCAGACGGTTTAGTAAAAGTAATCCTGTAAAAGGCGGTAGTTTTGTATTCCGCTCCGCTATGGAAAAATTCTCTGTGACTATTTGGATGGCATTCATTCCCAAAGGATCAAGCAAAGCAGAAAGCTCTTTCATCTCCAAACGACCAAACAGCGAAACCGCAATAAAATAACCCACAAAGATCACGATACCGGCGATATATACCGGCAGCATTTTTCGTGTGGCAAATGCCAGAGAGAAAAAGATCGCTCCCGAAAATAACACATTTGGCAATATATTCACTAAATAGGGATAAATATAAGAAAACAGATTTACCGGTCCAAACATCGATTTATCCAGCCAGGGAGAAAATTGACCTGCCAGCAATCCTAAACCGATTCCTGACAAAATAAAGGACAGGATCACGGCGTTGGCAAAATACCTGCCCAGCAGATAAGACGCTTTGCTTATGGGTTTAGTAAAAAACAGCGGATAGGTATTATACTCAAAATCCCGATAAATACTGAATCCCATCACAGATGCAACAATAAATATCCCGAATAAGCCGAATATTGTTATCATTAACTGATTGGTGAAAGGTGAATTAAGGTTTACTTTCTCGGAACTGAGCATTATCCGTGCACCTGTAAATGCTCCACCCAGAGCATTTATCAATATCACACCCCGCAATAAGAATATGGCAAAAAAAATCCAGGTGGATAATTTGCTGAACCGGTACTTAAGCTCAAAACTGAATACATGCCCAAACATTATACCCCCTCAGCTATCTCGTCAGAAGGTATTGCCGTAAAATATACATCCTCCAGATTGGCATCCTTACTGATGAAGCCTTCACCCGGATTTTGCTCACTATATACATTTATCTGCTGCCTGCCTGCCTGCAGCCTGGTAGAACTTATCTTATACCTGCCCTGATAATCGCGGGTTTCTGCTTTCTCGATCAGTTTCTTCCACATCTTACCTCGTATTGCTGCTACTGCTTCTAAAGGATTACCCTGCATCAATACTCTGCCTTTGTGAATTATTGCCATTTCCTGGCATAACTCGCTCACATCTTCTACTATATGAGTAGATAAGATCACTATTTTATTTTCTCCTATCTCACTTAGCAGGTTATGAAAATGATTACGTTCCTTAGGATCAAGTCCGGCAGTAGGCTCATCCACTATGATCAGATCAGGATCGCCTATCAATGCCTGGGCAATTCCAAAACGCTGCCTCATGCCACCGGAATATCCACCCAAACGCTTCTTGCGGTGCTCATATAAATGAACCTTCTGCAAAAGCCCACCTATTACTGCCTTGCGCTCTTTACTCCGGGATATTCCCTTTAGCGAGGCAAAATGATCCAGCATATCCCAGGCACTCACTTTGGGATAAAACCCAAATTCCTGAGGTAAATAACCTAATCGCCTGCGTATTTCCACTTTCTGCTTGATCACGTCCACATCTCCCAGAAATATTGTTCCTGTATCAGGCTCCTGTAAAGTGGCAATTGTCCGCATCAATGTTGATTTACCTGCTCCATTAGGCCCCAAAAGACCAAACATACCTGCCTTGATCTCCAGATTTATATCTGATAGTGCCTGCACGTCATTACTATAAGTCTTACTCAATCCCACGATCTTCAATGATCCACACATAATCCCTCCAGCAAATATTTTTATAAAATTCAATTCTCATATTTCGGTACGAAATCGTCTCGCACTGACCGGTGTCTTAATTAACCAACACACTAAACCAGTCAAGTCTTTTTTTTTTACTGTTGCCACAGAATTAACAAATTTCCCTGATTTAGTTACTGAAAGATTGCGGACAATGGGGAGATGGGAGAGGGGGGAAGGGGAGACGGGAGATGGGGAGACGGGAGACGATTAAATGGAATATGAGAAAATGGGAAGATGTGAAAATGCGTACCCAGACCATCCCTTGTCTGATTACATTACATTTCATTAAAAACTCATAATTCAAAATTAAAAAAGGGGCTTCCGCCCCTTTTTTTAAACAGTCTCTATAGAGCTGTCCAGGGTTTCAAGGTCAAGACCGCAAGCCGGCATACCGGCAGCAGTGATCAGATTTCCTACATTTGGCTCTGCTGTGCCCAGCAGGTCGCCAGCCTCACCACCGAAATTATCCACAGTAAGGGTGGAAATATCAAAAGCAGAGAGCTTAGCAACTGCAAAGCAGGCTTTAAGGAAGATATTGAGCTTGTTGTAAGGGATTTGAGTGCGTCCATCAAGCTGAGTTTCATTCCAGGCTTGCGTATAGGTGATGATGTCATTGACAAAGCCTTCGGAAGCATCCTTCCAGGTATCGATAACAGCGGTTGTTTTGGAGGCGAATGCAGCTTCGCCTGTCGGATTGTCGGGTACAGTGTATTGACGTAGAAAAGTGACATCCAGGTTTAACCAGCCATAAGCCACTTTTTCTCCATCGCGACCGGTTACGGTGCGATATGGGGTTACAAGTTTTGCCTTCATTATGAGGCTCCTTTCGTGTGTTGCGTCAGCAGATCATTATTCCCCAATAATTCTGTTGCTGCTGACAGGGTGAACGATTTAAGATAAACAACTACTAATGTAAGCTTACGTTTACAATATTTAAGTGATGGCAATATCTTGTCAAGTTAAATATTATACATTTATACTAATAATGGTGTAACTTATTATTATTTGAAGAGTTATGAAGAACAACTTTTTTCTGTGATGGATATTATGATAGAAGCCACAGGGGAGCCACAGGGAGTACTTCGTAATTGAAAATTGAAAATGTAAAATGTAAAATTGAATGTGAATTTTTAATATGTGAACAGTGATTAGTGAATGGTGAATTGGAATGTAATATAATGAAATGTAAGATATTTAGCCGCGAACAAACGCGAACAAGCGCGAACTGGAATGTAATGTAAAGATATTTACCACAGAGGGCACGGAGATCACAGAGGAATGTAATGTAAGATTATTTAGCAACTAACAAGACTAACAAAACGAACTGGAATATATTTGGCTGCTGGGTGAATTAGTGAATTATCTTTGGCTAAAGGGGAAACTATTTTGCGAAATCCAGAGGGAAGGAGATTAATTGAAAATTGAAAATTGAAAATGGAAAATTAGAAGAGAATGCAATACGGTTATTTTACCACCATTGTACGAACAAGGTTCGACATGGCAGGCAGAGGGCACAGAGATCACAGAGAAATGTACTGAGGTTGTTTTCCAGCAGGTGAAATAGTGAAATAGAGAGTGTTTATTATTATTATTATATGATTAGAAGAAGAAATAAAAGGAATATAAAAAGAAGTAAATCAAGGAATTCATAAAAAGGTTTCTTACTTTGGGGATTTTAATTCACTAATTCAGGTTAAGATTTAGCCACCACTTACGAACAAGGTTCGATATGGCAGGTGGATTTCACTGATTTGCACGGATAATGGTTTTATAATGGGCTTTATGGACAATATTGACAATATGGACTGGAATATTTGGGAGATGGGGGAATTTGATATTTAGCAAATAAAAAGGGGAATTATGAGACTGTTTAATCTAAGTAATTGAATTATAAAGAGCAAAATCTATATTAGGCACATTAAGTGCACATCTTTGTTAAAATAGGGTCAATATTCAAAATTGACATTTTTGCTCGAGAATGAGCATTTTATTTTTGAAC
>JAIPGP010000042.1 GCA_021735645.1 Candidatus Cloacimonadota bacterium | reverse complement strand
CGCGAAAGGCGCGAAAAGACGCGAAAGGAAGAAATGTAATGAGAAGAAGGATGGAGTTTATTGGAAGAACTTGTTTTGCTGATGTTTCTTGTATTATTTCGCGTAGTTTAGCGGCTTTGGCGGTTCAGAAGAAAGAGAGAAGATTATCAACCGCGAAAAGCGCGAAATGACGCGAAAGGAAGAGGGAAAGAATGAAATTGACAAAATATGAAAATGCGAAAATGAGAAGGGACAGAATGAGAGTTGTTTGCATAGATAACTCTGGTCTTAGTGCTTTTTCTGGTATTTTTTCGCGTAGTTTAGCGGCTTTAGCGGTTAAAAGAGATATTGAATTAAATTATAATGGAGGGAATGATGAAGATTAGGATAGTGTTTTTTCTATTCATGATGATGTTTGTATTGGTCAATGCAGTAGTAGTGACAGTGGATTCAGGTGTTGGAATATTGGATAGCGTTGATCCGGTGGTGACTATCAGTTACCCGGCAGGAGGCGAGGAATTTCTTACTGAAGATTCAGTAAACATAGAGTTTTGTATAATAGAAGATTATTTTAATGACAATCTGGCGGAACCTGTTTTATTAGAATTTTATTATGATGATGAGCACAATGCTGATGAAGATGTAAGCCTGGCAGCAGAACCTGATAGTAATTACGAATATAACTGGCAGGTGCCGCAAATAGTCTCTAACGATGTATTTTCAAGAGTCACTGCCATCGATTATTTTGGTAATACCGGCTCAGGTGTTAGTGGCAATTTTCAGGTGCGTGAATTTGCAGCAGATTTTAGTGCTGATACATTAACGGGTATAGAGCCATTGGAGGTTCAGTTTACGGATTTATCCGGTGGGAATCCTGTCGGCTGGGAGTGGGATTTTGATAATGATGGAGAGATAGACAGCTATGCGCAGAATCCTGTTTGGATTTACTATGAGCCTGGGATTTACAGCGTGTGTTTAACCATCACAGATTCAGTTGGAAGAGCAACTTCCACAGAATTGAAAGAAGATTTTATTACAGTATTCGGCAATCAGGAAATTAGTCTAAATGCCGGCTGGAACCTGATATCTATAAACATGGAATTAGTAGATAATAGTATTGATGCTATATTCTCTGAACAAATAGCTAATGATAACCTGATTCAGGTCAAGGATACCAAACTTACTGATGTTCCTCTGATCACTCAATATTTCAATACTCTGGATAATTTCTCAAACGGATACGGTTACTGGGTACGATTACAAAGTTCTGATACTGTGCAAATAAGTGGTACATATCTTGATCCTGACAGCACTGTAATTCCTTTGAATGCTGGTTGGAATCTGATCTCATTTATTCCTGAATCAAATATGAATGTGGAAATAGCTTTTGCTGAATTAGTTGATTTAGACTACTTAATAATGGTAAAAAGTATAACAGAAAGTTATGACCCCAATCTTGACCCTGGTTTTAATACATTAAGTACTTTAGTTCCTGGCATGGCATACTGGGTAAGAGTTTCTAATGATATAGACTTTTTTTATCCAGCTTCTGGGAGTAGAAATGGTCAATCAGTTATCAGACAAACAACGAATCGTGATAATGAAATCTTTGAACCGGTGATTTATACTAATTCAACCACACTGTTTGGAGAAGTAACGATAGATAATATACAGGCAGAATCAGGAGATATTGTGGCTGCTTTTGTTGAAGGGGAGTGCCGAGGATGCCAGGAAGTTGTAATACATGACAGTATAGCTTATGTGTCTCTTTTAATCAATGGGGAAATGCCGGAATCAGTATCTTTTGCTGTTTATGATGCCAGTGCAGATGAGATTATCAATGTTGAATATAGTACTATGACTTATCCAGGAGATATTATTGGTTATCCACCTGACTTGATGCCCATTGATGCCTACTCTGTAACATTAGGTAGTCAGGAGATCAGTCTTAATGCTGGCTGGAATCTGTTTTCTGTGAATCTGGCATTGGAAAACTCAAATCTTGAGGAGGTGTTTGCAGATCAAATATCTGAGGGTGAGTTAGTACAGGTGAAAGATACAAAACTTACAGAAGTGCCGGATATCCCTGATTACTTCAATACGCTTGAGGCAATGGAACAAGGAATTGGTTACTGGGTAGATGTAGAAGAAGATTGTAGTGTAACGCTAGAAGGAGTTACGCTTGATCCTGCTAATACCTTGATAGCGATAAATGAAGGCTGGAACCTGATTGCCTATACTCCCCAAACAGAGATGGATGTTGAGGATGCTTTTGCAGCGCTGATTGACCTTGATTATCTGATGAAAGTAAAAAGTATTACCCAAAGTTTTGATCCTGATCTAAATCCAATGTTTAATACTTTGGAAACCTTAGAACCGGGCATGGCATATTGGGTAAGAGTTACTAACGATATTGACTTTTATTATCCAGATTCTGGAAGTAGATGCAACCGACCTGTTATCAGACAGTCAATCATCCGTGATAATGACATCTTTGAGCCGGTTATCTACACAAATACTACTACCTTGTTTGGCGAGGTAACAATTGATGACTTCCCGGCAGAAGAATCTGATATTGTAGCAGCTTTCGTGAACGGAGAATGCCGTGGATGCCAGGAAGTAATTATCCATGATGGAACTGCATACGTTTCACTGCTGATCAATGGAGAAGTATCGGAAAACGTATCTTTTGCTGTATATGATGCCAGTGCAGATATGACTTATGATATAGAATATATAACTCAGAGCAATCCAGGTGGTTTCCTAGGTTATCCACCCGAATTAGTTATACTTAGTGCAATGTCATCATTAACCGCAGATTTTACAGCAGATCCTACATCAGGACTAGCACCCTTGACAGTTGAATTTTTAGATATATCGTATGGTAATCCGATCAGCTGGGCATGGGACTTTGAGAATGACGGAGAGATTGACAGCAATACGCAGAATCCGGTTTGGGAATATGATGAATTAGGAGTTTACAGTGTAAGTCTAACGGTTGCTGATGATTCAGGAAGAGAGACTTCCACTGAACTGAAAGTTGATTACATCACAGTAGTAGAAGAATTACCAGAATTTCCAAGACCATGGAATGTGGCATATTATGCTAATTCAACAGTAGCTTATTGTGAAGTAACGATAGATGATGAGCCCGCAGCAAGTGGTGATGAGGTGGGAGCCTTTGTTAATGATCAGTGTCGAGGGATTGGTCAAGTAGCGATGAATGGTTCTCAAGCAGTTAGTACATTTGGCATTCAGGGAGAAACAATAGAGATAGTAAACTTTGCTGTGTATGATGTAAGCCGAGATATGGTTTGTAGTGTAAGCTATACAACGCAGTCGCATCCAGGCCATGACATTGGTTATCCACCCAATCTATTGCCAATAGCCGCTACGTCATACTTGAATCCAGCATTAATTGCAGATTTCACTGCTGACATAACTTCAGGACCAGCACCCTTGACAGTTGAATTTTCAGATATTTCGTATGGTAATCCTGTAAGTTGGGCATGGGATTTTGAGAATGACGGAGAGATAGACAGTTATGAGCAGAATCCGGTGTGGGAGTATGATGAACCAGGAGTTTATAGTGTAAGTATAACGGTTGCTGATGATGCCGGAAGAGAGACTTCAACGGAATTGAAGGAAGATTATATTTCTATATTTGAATCAGGTGAAGATATAGTTGCATATTTTCCTTTAGATGGCAATGCAGCTGATGAAAGTGGTAATAATCACCATGGTACAAATCACGGAGCTACTGCAACCGAAGACAGGTTTTTTAATTCAACAGGAGCAATGCATTTTAATGGAGAGGATCAATATATTACTACTGATCTTATACTCCAATACGGCATAAATGAAAGCTTTACATGGTCAACTTGGATAAGAAGTGAAGAAGTATTTAATATTTATGGGAATTCCATAATATTGGGATATGAAGATTCTGATGATGGGGAAGTGACAATGTGTGTTTTCAATTCAGAACATATCAACTATGCAAATAAGATTGCTGCAACTTCTCGTTGTGACGGATATTTTTCACATGGTGGTCAACATATAGCTTATAGCAATTATCAAATAGCAGGAGACAACAACTGGCATCATATTGTCTGGATTAGAGATAGAAATAATATGCAATACAAATTTTATTTAGATGGAGTTTTGGAGATGACAATTGAGGACAATACCAATAATTTCATTAATGGGAGTTCGAGACCACTGGGAATTGGGTGTCAGTCTCATAATTATGGATGGGATAAGTATTTTCATGGATCAATAGATGATATTCAAATTTTTAATCGTGCTCTTTCCAATTTAGAAGTTCAAGAACTATATACAAATTGGATGCCAGATTTCTCTGCTGATCCTGTTTCAGGGATTGCACCTTTATCAGTAGAATTTACAGATTTATCTACTTTACAAGATTCTATAATCAGTTGGGAATGGGATTTTGAGAATGACGGAGTGATTGACAGCTACCAGCAAAATCCGGTGTGGGTCTATGAAAACCCTGGAATATACAGTGTAAGTTTGACTGTGGAACTTAGTAATGGTCTGAATGCATCTACAAAGATCAAAGAAGACTATATCATGGTCATGGAAGATCAGGAAATAAACCTGGATGCCGGCTGGAACCTGTTCTCTATAAACATGGAATTAGAAGACAATAGTATTGAAGGGATATTCTCTGAACAGATAGCCGCTGATAACCTGATTCAAGTCAAGGACACTAAACTCACAGATGTTCCTCTGCTCTCTCAATATTTCAATACTCTGGATAATTTTTCAAATGGTTATGGTTACTGGGTGAAGGTAGGAAGTTCTGATACTGTGCAAATAAGTGGTACATATCTTGATCCAGCCAGTACTGTGATTCATTTGAATGCGGGTTGGAATCTGATCTCATTTATTCCTGAATCAAATATGAATGTGGAAATAGCTTTTGCTGAATTAGTTGATTTAGACTACTTAATAAGGGTAACAAGTATTACAGAAAGTTATGACCCCTCGCTTGGCTCTGGCTTTAATACATTAAGTACTTTAGTTCCTGGCATGGCATATTGGGTAAGAGTTACTACAGATGTGGACTTTTATTATCCAGCTTCTGGGGGTAGAAATGGTCGATCAGTTATCAGACAGTCAACCACACGTGATAATAACATTTTTGAACCGGTTATCTACAGAAATACAACCACCTTGTTTGGTGAAGTATCTATTGATGGAGTTCCGGCAGAAGAATCTGATATTGTAGCAGCTTATATCAATGGAGAATGCCGCGGATACCAGGAAGTTGTTATCAGTGAAGGAACAGCTTATGTGTCTCTTCTGATCAATGGAGAGAGTCAGGAATCAGTATCTTTTGCTGTATATGATGCCAGTGCAGATATAACTTATGATATAGAATATATAACTCAGAGCAATCCAGGTGGTTTCTTAGGTTATCCACCCGAATTAGTTATACTTAGTGCAATGTCATCATTAACCGCAGATTTTACAGCAGATCCTACATCAGGACTAACACCCTTGACAGTTGATTTTTCAGATATATCGTCTGGAAATCCGATCAGCTGGGCATGGGACTTTGAGAATGACGGAGAGATTGATAGCAATGCGCAGAATCCGACCTGGGTATATGATGAATCAGGAGTTTACAGTGTAAGTCTAACGGTTGCTGATGATTCAAGAAGAGAGGCTTCCACTGAACTAAAAGTTGATTACATCATAGTAGGAGAAGAATTATTAACATTTCCCAGACCCTGGAATGTAGTGTATTATACTAACTCAACAATAGCTTACTGTGAAGTAACAATTGATGGTGATCCGGCAGCGGATGATGATGAAGTAGGTGCATTTGTTGATGGAGAATGTCGAGCAGTCGGATATGTAAATAATAACGGAGGAGTGCCTTATGCACTTTATTTAAATATTCAAGGAGAGTATATAGAGACGGTTCATTTCGCAGTATATGATGTGAGCGAGGATATGGTCTGTAGGGTAAGTTTTACAACTCAGTCGAACCCCGGTGGAGACATTGGCTATCCACCCAATCTATTGCCAATAGCCGCTTCATCATACTCGTATCCAGGAATAATTGCAGATTTCGCTGCTGACATTACTTCAGGCCCAGCACCTTTAACAGTTGAATTTTCAGATATATCATATGGTAATCTGATCAGCTGGGCATGGGATTTTGAGAATGATGGAGAGATAGACAGCTATGAGCAGAATCCGGCTTGGGTTTACGATGAGCCTGGAGTATACAACGTGAGTTTAACGATTTCAGATTCTACCAGGAATTCATCTACAGAAATCAAAGAAGATTTTATAACAGTATTCAGCAATCAGGAAACATATCTGGATGCCGGCTGGAACCTGTTCTCTATAAACATGGAATTAGAAGATAATAGTATTGAAGCTATATTCTCCGAACAGATAGCTGATGATAACCTGATTCAGGTCAAGGATACTAAACTCACTGATGTGCCGCTGATCCCTCAATATTTCAATACTCTGGATAATTTCTCAAATGGCTACGGTTACTGGGTGAAGGTAGGAAATTCTGATACTGTGGAAATTTGTGGTACATATCTTGACCCTGCCACTACTGTCATTCCTTTCAATGCCGGCTGGAACCTGGTTGCTTTTATTCCTGAATCAAATATGAATGTGGAAACGGCTTTTGCTGAATTAGTTGATTTAAACTGCTTAATTAAAGTAAAAAGTATTACCCAGAGTTATGACCCAAATCTTGACCCTGGTTTTAATACATTACAGACTTTAGTTCCCGGTATGGCATATTGGGTAGAAGTTACTAACGATATAGACTTCTATTATCCAGCTTCTGGGAGTAGAAGTAACCGATCAGTTATCAGACAATCAACCACTCGTGATAATGACATCTTTGATCCGGTTATCTACACAAATTCTACTACCTTGTTTGGCGAAGTAACAATTGATGGATTCCCGGCAGAAGAATCTGATATTGTAGCAGCTTTTGTTAACGGAGAATGCCGGGGATACCAGGAAGTTGTTATCAATGATGGAGCAGCTTATGCGTCTCTTCTGATCAATGGAGAAGCAGCGGAAGAAATATCTTTTGCTGTATATGACGCCAGTGCAGATATAACTTATGATATAGAATATACAACACTAAGTGATCCAGGTGATATCTTAGGCTACCCTCCAGATTTAATTCAGTTTGCTGCTGCATCAGGTCTAGAGATACACTACTTCCCCAGACCATGGAATGTGACATATTATGCTAATGCAACAGTAGCTTTCAGCTTAGTAACAATTGATGGTGAACCCGCAGCAAATGATGATGAAGTAGGAGCATTTGTGGATGAACAGTGCCGGTCTGTTGGTCAGATAATGATGAGTGGTTCTCAGGCAATATGTACAATGAATATTCAAGGTGAAGTAATAGAAACATTAAATTTTGCCGTATATGATGTGAGCGAGGATATGGTCTGTATTGTAAGTTTTACAACTCAGTCGAACCCCGGTGGAGATATTGGTTATCCACCCAATCTATTGCCAATAGCCGCTTCCTCATACGTGAATCCAGCATTAATTGCAGATTTCACTGCTGACATTACTACAGGACCAGCACCCTTAACAGTTGAATTTTCAGATATATCGTCTGGAAATCCGATAAGCTGGGCATGGGATTTCGATAATGACGGAGAGATAGACAGTTATGAACAGGAACCGGTTTGGTCCTATGATGAACCTGGAGTTTATAGCGTAAGTTTAACCGTATCAGATTCAACAAGATTAATTTCAACGGAATTAAAGGATGATTACATTTCAGTTTTAGAATATTATAATTTCCCCAGACCATGGGATACTGTTTGTTATACTAACACAACATATGCTTACTGTGATGTAACAATAGATGGAGAAATGGCTGATGAAGGTGATGAAGTTGGAGCGTTTGTGGGTGAAGAGTGCCGTGGAGTTGGTTCCGTGGTCTATACTGGCTCTCAAACAATTAGTTCAATAAATATTCAGGGAGATGAAGCCGAGACAGTAAATTTTGCAGTGTATGATGTGAGCAGAGATCTGGTTTGCACCGTAACTTATGAAACATATACGAATCCTGGTAATGATATTGGTTACCCACCTAATCTATTACCTATTGATGCTATATCTGGTACAGGTATTGATTTGGATATTGATCTGAATACAGGCTGGAATCTAGTTTCTCTTAATGTTCATTTAGAAAATAGCGAAATTGAAAGCGTCTTTGCTGATTTGATGTCAAACGGATTGGTAAAAGTGAAAGATACTAAATCTGTTGAAGACCCCTCTTTATCACCAACTTTTAATACTTTAACTCATTTAACAGATGGTTGTGGATATTGGATCAAAATGGCAAATTCAGCAAATCTCAATATATATGGAAGTTATCTGAATCCAGAGACTATTGGAATCTCATTGAAAGCCGGCTGGAACCTGATCGCTTGTATCACTCAGGGTAGCATGAATGTGGAAGTGGCTTTTGAAGATTTGATCAATAACGGAAATCTTATAAAAGTCAAGAATATAACTACCAGTTTCGACCCGCTTCTTGGTCAAGGTTTCAATACACTAACTACTGTTCATCCGGGTGAAGCATATTGGGTTCGCGTCAATAATGATACTGAATTCTACTATCCTTCTCCGGCAGGCAGAAGTAATCGATCAGTAATCAGAGAAACAAATACACGTGATGATGAAGTATTTGAACCTGTAATCTACACAAACTCTACAGTTATGTATGGAGAAGTGACGGTAAATGGGGAACCGGCAGAAGCTGGTGATATTGTTGCAGCATTTGTAGATGGAGAATGTCGGGGTAGTCAGGAAGTTGTATTAGATCAAGAATTGGCCTATGTTTCAATGTTGATAAATGGAGATACGACGGAAACTGTAACTTTTTCTGTATATGATGCGAGTAGCGATATGATTTATGAGGCAGGTTTTACAACAAATAGCTCTCCGGGGACTGATATTGGCTATCCACCAAATTTATGCCCTATTGATGTTTATGCCCCACTCTTATCTGATTTATTTGCTGAACCTGATTCTGGTATGGCACCTTTGACAGTTGAATTTAGTGCTGTTGTTAATCCAAATGTTGTTTCCTGGGCTTGGGATTTTGAGCATGACGGTGTAATAGACAGTTATGAATCAAATCCTCAATGGATATATTATCAGCCGGGTGTTTACTGTGTAAGTTTAACCGTAACAGATGAGCAGTCAAATGCAGAAACTTTAATCAAAGAAGACTTCGTAACAGTTACTCAGAATATTAATACCCCAATAATTGAATTGCCAGACAGTCTGTTCTTTAATGAAGACGAAACGCTGGATGAAGATTTCTCACAATATTTATATGATCCTAATGGTGATTCATTGTCATTAACGGTAACAGATAATGTGGAAATCAATGTATCAATTGTTGATACAGAGGTGCATTTTAGTGCCTTAGACAACTGGTTTGGCAATGAGACTCTAATATTTACAGTGCATGACAATTCTAATAGACTTTCTGCTTCTGACACTGTGACCGTACACGTAAATCCGGTTAACGATGCTCCGGAAATAGACTTGCCTGAAACGCTCTATCTGGATGGGTGCGGACAGCTTGAAATAAATTTGGAAAACTACGCCTGGGATGTCGATAATGAGAATCTGGCTTATTCAGTAGTAACCGGAGATACTCTTATTGCTAATGTTTCAGGAAGTATAGTAAATATTTGTGCTGAGCCTTCATGGCTGGGCAGTGAAACAGTACTTTTTTACGTTGACGATCAGTTTGAGCGACTGACTGCCTGTGATACAGTGTTAGTAGTGAAAGATGTTTCCCCCTACCCTGTTCTGGAAGATGTTTATGATGTCCCGGATGACCAGGGTGGCTGGGTTATGGCAGAATTCACCCGTAGCGGTTTAGATACGGATAGTCTGATCACAAGACCAAATGAACAATATCTGGTAGAATATCTGGTTGATGGAGATTGGATAGCCGCTGGTTCTACAATTGCCTACGGTGCTGAGACATATCAGGTGCTGGTTCATACTCTGCAGGACTCAATGCCGGGAGACTCTAATATTTATGAATTCCGCGTTATAGCAGGTATGGATGAGGGTAATTTCGTTAGTAATATTATGATAGGATACTCGTTGGATAATATCTGTCCGCAAGTGCCAACTGAGTTACTGTTTGATGCCGGGTACATCGTTTGGAATGAACCCGTGGATGAGGATTTTGCCTATTTCTGTGTTTTTTTAGATGGTGAGTTACTGGAATACATCACTGAACCGGTATTAAATATCATCGGGGAATCCGGTGACTACCAGATTTCGGCAGTTGATTGTCATGCTAACGAAAGCGAGCTTTCGCCTGCTATTTCTGGTGGCTATCCTTATGGGGATGTTAATCATAATATCGAAGTAGAAGCAATTGATGCTTCTCTGGTCTTGCAATACTTCTGTCTATTGATCACTGATTGGGAAAACTGGCAGATCACAGTTGCCGATGTTGATGGTAATGGCTGCGTGGAAGCTTACGACGCTGCCCTGATATTAATGTTTACTGTCGATATGATTGATGAATTTCCTGTGGAAACTATCTCCAGACAAAATCCGGAAGATAAATAAAAGACTTTTTTGTAGGGGACAGAAATACTCTGTCCCCTCCATCTAACTGCCAGGTCCCTTTCCTGTCTTCCACGCTAGCTTTGCCAGGGAGGATATCACGTAATAACGTTCGTCTTGATTCAAAACTTTTTCTTGTCCGTAACCGCATTTAATTAGGAATTTTTATTTTATCCCGGTGAAAACCTCCATAAATCACTGTTTAATCGTACTTTAAGCTATGTAAATGTGTTTCTTGCCCTATCTACTATACTCCCTGTGAGTTCCCTGTGAGTTCCCTGTGACTTCCATGTAGCTTTTGATTTGTTATGATCTATAACTATAACATTAGTTCTGATTTATTTCTACTGTCTCACTGAATTACTAATCCAATTCCTAAGGGAATTAATGGACAGAATGGACTAAATGAACATTATAGATTCAGGGAATGGTATTCGTCTATTTTGTCTATTGTGTCCATTATGTCCATAGAAGTATTTACCTATAAAGAATCAGCTTCAAATAAATAAATTTGACATATCCGGATTTTTAGATAGATTGTAATAAAAATAACATAGGCAGGTTATATGTATTGTTTTGCTCATTACCTGATCTTAAGTTTGTCCATATTATTTCAGTTATCTGCTTCAATAGTGGGTCTTCATCTCATCAAGGTAACCGGCAGACGACTAGGCTGGATTTTGATATCTTTGGCAAATCTGTTTATGATCTATCGTCGGGTAGCATCATTTTATGCACTGCATTGTGACTCGCGAAATTTTATTTTATCCAATGAGATAGTGGGATTATTGATCTCAATTCTGATGTTTCTGGGCATATCTATGATCAAAAAATACTTTGTAAGCATTCTGGAAGTTAAGGACAGGATATACAGCAATCATCAGGAACTGGAGAAGATCAATAAATCCAAAGACCGGCTTTTTTCCATAATATCACATGATCTAAAAAACCCTTTTAATACAATACTAAATTTCTCTCAACTACTATTGAGAAACTATAAGCAGCCCATACCGGAAAAGGCTTATGATTTCATTAAGCGGATACATAAACAGGCGAGATGCGGTTATACGCTGCTGGAGAATCTTTTACAATGGTCACGTTTTCAGACCGGTACCATTGATCTTAAGTTGGAGGAAGTGAATTTAAACCTGCTGGTTGAGCAGAATATTCTCTTTTTAACAGAAAATGCCGATGCTAAGAATATTTCCATCAATAATAAGCTGGATAAACACATCCTGGTAGTGGCGGATGAGAATATGCTCTCTACCGTAATCCGGAATTTACTTTCTAATGCAATAAAATTTACTCCCGTCGATGGTAGAATTACTATTTCCAGGGAAGTTCGCGAAAATGATGTGGTCCTAAGCATCTCTGATACAGGAGTGGGTATGAATGCCAAGCAGGTGAAGGGTCTATTTGAGCTGGAAACTAATGCCTCAAAGCCTGGAACAGATAACGAGCAGGGCAGCGGTTTAGGTTTGGTGATCTGTCGAGAATTCATCAGACAGAACAACGGAAATATCTGGGTGGAAAGTGAAGAGGGCAAAGGCAGCACCTTCAGTTTTTGCATTCCTTTTCATTGAGGTGAAAAATAAATTATCGCAGTGTAGAAAAAAAAGTTGACAGTTTCTGGAAAATTGCTATTATCTGTTACGTTACGATAATAAGTAACGAGATAAAATTAGCAGTTATTTTGGTCGCAGGAAAAAGTAGTAATGGGCAATAAAGGAGACAAAATGAACAAAAAACTTAAGGTTCTTTTTAAGGAACGCGGGAATGTTATCCATTCTGTGAGTGGATCAACCAAGCTCAAGGAGGCAGTAGATTTGATGAATCGTCATCATATTGGTGCCTTAATGGTGATCACTATTGATGGTGATATTGAGGGAATAGTAACGGAACGTGATGTTATGAAAAAACTGGCAAGTACAGATGGGACTGTAGGTCATTTACCTGTCCGTGAGATAATGACTCCCAGTGAAAAAGTTATCTATACTACCGGTGATGAACCAATCGGTGATATCATGAAGCTTTTAACAGAGAAGAGCATTCGTCATATCCCAATAGTAAATTCGGAAGGTGCTTTGGAAGGGATCATTTCAATGAGAGACGTTATCAGGATACTGCTGAAAGAATCTCAGCAGATGCAAAAAACTTTGACAGAATACATTTCAGGAACCTATCCTGCTTAGTCAGGAATTGGAGGCATAGTGAATAAAAAGAAGATATTGATCATAGATGATGAACGTGACATGCACGTATTAGTGGAGAATTTACTGGATACTGACAAGTATGAATTTGATTCTGCATTTGATGGACTAGAAGGATTTGATAAGATAGCAGCCTCACCACCAGATTTAGTGATACTGGATGTGCAAATGCCCAAAATGGACGGATTTGAGATGTTCAAGAAACTGCTGGCAGAAAATAAAGCACCGGGTCTGCCGGTGATTTTCCTCACTGGTATAGCGGAGAAGAGAGGAGCACATTTTCAGGAAGAAGACGTGAAGAATCATTTCAATAATAAACTGGTTTCCTATCTGGAAAAACCACTTGATCCTGATAAATTTGTGAAATTGGTGGAAAGCAAATTATTGTAACTTTGTTTCTGAGAGAATCTTGCTTTAGCAAGTTATTGGTAAATTATAAGTCCTATAGGACCTATAGGACTTATAGTTCTTATAAGCTTTATAAATTGGAATTCAGATAATTAATAATCTTTTGAGCAGCCTGCCAGACCGGTGGGGAGATAATCTCTCCGAATTTCACGTTTTGGGGCTGAATACCCAGGAGATAGGTTTTCATTTCAAAGAATTCTGATATACGGCGCAAAGAGACAGTATGCGTATGGAATGTAGTATCGGGAATATCCGTGACACTGATCAATTTGAAAAAACCTGGTGACTGATCAAAATCTGTACAATCTACTAGAATGAGAATATCGGGAGCAAGTGAATTTATTTTTCCAACGAATTTTTCAATGGCAGCTTCTACGATCAGAGTATCCAGACGAGCAGTTTTTATAAGATTTTCGCAGACCTGAATGCCGATAGCATCATCTGATTTTAAGCGATTGCCTACTCCGGTAAAGAGCAGTTTCTGACGATTATCCAAAAGAGGTTGAAAGGATGTGAACACTTAACTAAGGTTTTCTACCTGAAGCTGGCGATTGCAATTAGGACATAGAATATTGAAAGTATTCTTTCTCTTTAAGCCATCTTGAATGGAAATCGTGACATCTTCTGCCTTGGCAAGCTGCAATCTTTCATTTAGCATATTCAGATTGAGAACCGAGGCAAAAGCCTTAGCGCCCAGCTTATTATGAATAAACTCCAGATGCTGCTTTGTTGTGATAATAGCACCGCAATTTTCACAGATAAGCAATTCACGTTGCTGAGTTTCCACTACTTCGTTACGATCAAAGCAGGCAAGGTCATATATCTCATCAGAAAGCTTCACTCCTTTGCCTGTAATGCAGTGTTCTTCGCATTTTCCACAAAATATGCACCTGCCATAATCGCGGGTTATGGTTCTCATACCTGTTGCAGGGTCATCTGTAAAAGTGATGGCATTAGGTGGACATACATTTGCACAGGTTTCACAACCTACACAATTATCTTCATCTACCACCGGCTTTCCACGATAACCTGGATAAGGTTTGAAGTCACCCTTAGGGAACGAACTAGTATATGGCTTTGTGAATAAAGAAACCAGGGCTTCTTTAACTTCACGCAATTTAGGATACCTCATTTGTTCTGCTCCTTATAATGATCAACCACAGTTTTATCCCACAAATCAATTCCAGCTTTATATGATCCTCTGATCAGAGCATGAGCAGCAACTGTGGAAGTGAAAAATAATAGAGGTATTGCAATGAGTGCCTTGATACCTGTAGCAGAAAATCCATATTGGATAAATAATCCCAACAGAATGCTGCAGGTGCCTAAGGTGACAGACTTGGTAGCAGACTGCAGGCGATTATAAACATCCGGCAGACGAAGCAGTCCCAGGCAGCCAAACAAATCAAATGCTGCTCCGACAATATAAAGAATAATGCTGATACTATTCATCTAATTTCTTCCTTGTTAAATACTTTGCCAATGTGATGGTGCCGATGAAACTGATGAGTATCCAGGCGATAGCAACATCGATCAGGAACAGTCTTTGTGTTTTAATTGCTAGAAAAACGCAGATGCCCACGACCAGAATTCCAAAAATATCAATAGCCACCATACGATCGGCAACAGATGGTCCCATGATAACCCGCAGGAAACACAGGAAACTTAATCCCATTAAAATATACAGTAAGATATCAATCATTATTCAAATATCCTTTTTAATAGTGTTTCAAATCTTCCGATGATCTTTTTGGTGTAATACTCAGGATCATCACTTTTCACATATATCCAATGGATATACAGATCGCTATCGATAATATCTACAGTAATTGTTCCGGGAGTCATAGTGATGGAATTTGCCAGGATCACTCTTGCTATATCTGTTTTCAACGAAGAATGCACTTTTACAATTCCGGGTTTAATTGGCATTTTGGGACTGAGAACACGATAAGCAACATCAAAATTCGCCTTGATACATTCCCAGACGAAGATGACTATATAAATGATCAACCAGAAATATCTTAGCGGGTTATAGAATTTCTGCCAGGAAGTGAGAAATCTGTTGGAAAATATTATTGTAGTGAGCAGGGCAGCAAAGATACCAGCAATGATGTTAGCAACTTCCAGACTGAAGGAGAAACCCATCCATAAAAGAAACATAATAATAAATAAAGTAATCTGCTTCATATTAATCATCCTATAACTGCTGCTGAATATTGCAGTGTATTTATCAGAGCATCAACCGCAGGAGTAATAAAAATATCTCTGATCGGAGAAAGGACCAACATACTGAGGAGTAGGCAAAGAAGTGCCATAATGATCATTGAGAATTTCATCGGGAGTGGAATTGCCCTGAAGTTTTTATAACTCCTCTTGGGAGTATTAAAAAAGACGTATTTTTGCACTTTCATGAAAGAGGAAATGGTGATAATACTGACAATTACTGCAAAAAGAGCTACCCAGTAATATTGAGCAGAAACGGCGGCTACAATAATGATCAGTTTACTGAAGAAGCCGTTAAAAGGAGGAATACCTGAGATGGCAAAAGAAGCTACCATAGAAGTTGAGGCAGTAATGGGCATTTTTTCGGCTAGCCCTCCCAGTTTACGCAGATCTCTGGTTCCGGTGGCATATTCCACGGAACCAGCATTAAGAAATAGCAGTCCTTTGAAGACTGAGTGATTTACCATGTGGAACAAACCCCCAAAGATGGAAAAAGCCGCAATAGTTTTACTGCCTCCGGTAGTAAGTAAGATCATGCCAATACCAACACCTACAATAACATATCCCATCTGGCTAATACTGTGAAAAGCCAGAAGCCTTTTAAAGTCCCACTGACCTATTGCCATTAATCCACCGATGACCATAGAAAGAGTTCCCAGTACTGTAAAAGTCACGGACATCTGATAGGAGAGGGCGAACATCGAAAAAAAGATGCGGAACAGAACGTAGATACCGATAGCCTTAATTAGTACACCGGAGAGCATCGCAGAGATAGGTGAAGGTGCCGAAGAATGAGCATCCGGCAACCAGGAATGAAAAGGAAAAATTGCCGCTTTTAACCCAAAGCCGACCAGAAAGAGTATCGATACAAATTTTACAAAATGTGCCGAGTAAGGCAACTGACGAGATATGTCAGCAATATTAAGAGTTCCTGTTCCCCAATAAATGAAACCAATTGCCAGAAGGATCATTAGTGAGGCAAGACAACCCAGAACCTGATACTTAAAAGAAGCTTCTAATTGATGTTTTTCTACTCCAAAGGCAACAAGAATATAGGATGATATTGCTGCTATTTCCAGAAATACGTAAATATTAAAAATATCTCCACTGATCACTATCCCATTCATACCAGCGATCATTAAACTGAATAACACATAAAACTTTCGCTCAGCAGTGTATTCTCTGGTATATGAACTTGAGAATAGTGCAGTTAACAATCCTACAACAGAAATTATTAAAAGCAGCAGTTTGGAAAGTCCATCTATTACCATATAGATAGCAATCGGAATATCACCAGTATCAGGAAAGCCTCCAACTTTATAAACCAATGTACCCTGGGAGTTCAGAATAAATGAGAATGTAAGACATGTTAGAAAAAGCAATTCTAAAATCAGAACTGCTTTTCCAAAGTTTTTTATAAGTCGCCCCAGAATTGCCATAATAAAGGCAGAAGCTAATGGAACAATTACATAAAGCGGGATCAATGCATTCATTTTTTATCCTTTTAGACTATTTATCTTTCTGATATCAAAACTGCCATATTTCCTATATAACCTTATTGCCATTGCCAATAGAAGGGCAGTTGTTGCCAGTCCGATTACAATAGCAGTAAGGATCATTGCCTGAGGCAGGGGATCTACATAACTGCTGATATGAAACTTCTCAGAAAATATCGGTGCAGTGCCGCCATCAATATACCCGATCATAATCAGAAAGAGATTTACACTGTATTCCATTATTGCCAGTCCGAGAATGATCTTGATCAGATTCTTTTGAGTAATTATCCCATATAGTCCAATGAGAAACAGGATCAAACACAAAATAAATGGTATCATAATGCTACCTCATCCTTATATACAACCAGAGCAATGAAGATGGTGGTAATAGCAGCACACACTTCAGTTCCTACAATAATATTTTCAATTGGTATTATCCCGGCACTCAATAATCTGCCAATTACACCATTATGCAGAAAATTACTGAAAAATACAAATGAACCCGATAAGATCAATCCCAGCGCTGCAATTATTATAAATCCCAGAATCGCTCCGCTCTCCAGAAATTCCAGTCCCGATTCCTCCTGCCGTAGTTTATCAAGAATTTCGCCATTTGCCAGGATCTGCAGAATAAATGAACTTGCCATGATCACCCCCCCGGCAAAACCGCCACCAGGAGATAAATGACCATAAAAGACAATGTATAAACCGAAAATAAAGATTATTGGTGCAATGAACTGAGTGACTTTTTTTACAATTATCGTCATACCCTTCATAATATCACTCTCCCTTTTTGCCTTTTAACCTCAAAATTGTCAAAACTCCTATCACTGCTGTGAAAAGCACCGTCGCTTCACCCAATGTGTCATAAGCCCTGAACCCGAATACTACTCCAGTTACCAGATTAGCACTTCCTGTCGTATTTACTCCATAGGTATATGCAGTAGCCATTCGTGTCACATGCTGTCCAAATGGACTTAAACCGCCTGACACCTTTTCAAATGCCAGATAAAAAGCTATCGTAAAAAGCAGTAAAACCAGAAGATATACGAAGTGGCTGAAACTGGCAGTCTGCTTATTTTGCTCTTCTGTGGTATCCTTAATAACTGCGATCATGATCACCAGGGTTACGATTTCAACCACGACCTGCACTATTGCCAGATCAGGTGCCTGTAATAATAAAAATGAAATAACTAAACCAAATCCTACAATACCATAAGATATCACTGCTGAGAGCAGATCTTTGGCATGCAAAGAAAACAAAGAACCACAAATCATCAAAACCAGCATAATAATTAAATATATTTCCATAATTATATCCTTTAGATAAGGATTAGCAGTATTATTGCTAATCCAGCAGCTACCCATACCAGATAAGTGGATAATATACCGGTATGACAAGCACTGAAGATGTTAAATAAGCCTAAAATAAACCCTTTCCCCAGATAATAAATATCAAACCATTTCTTTCTGGCAGCATTATAGAAAAATGCTATCAATTTGAATTCTGTTATGGTCTTATAGAAATCTGAGGGAGCAAAATTTGTCTCATCCTGTATATTCTCTCCACCTATGAAGCTGTCTTCCCGTCGGTGCTTGCCAATATTCCCTATAGCATAGATTACAAAACCCAGCACAATAGAGATAAGGATCAATATTGACACCTGGGGTGATTGCCATAATCCGTCGAGATTTTGAGCCCCGGAGATTGGTGCAAAATTAAATAATGTTGGTAATATTGCAGTGGCTGCAAAAACTCCGAAGAAAATACATAATGAAGCAAGTATTAACTGGGGTAACCACATTGTAAATTTCACTTCTTTTATTTTAGCGAATTTCTGGTTAAACCTGCCCAGAAATACACCGGAAATTAGTTTTATAAAACTTGCCAAAGTTAGCACAGAACCAAATACAGCCAGTCCTAACCAGAGTATCCAGAGCTTATTAACCAGATCAGGTCCTGAACCAAAATCTATTATTCCACGATAAATCATCCACTTAGAATAAAAACCATTGAACGGCGGTATTCCGGAAATGGATAAGGCAAAGACCAGCATTGAAAAAAAAGTGAGTGGCATCAGCTTCGATAATCCACCCAGATTATCTATTTCCTCTTCTCCGGTTTGTTTCTCGATACTGCCGGCTGATAAAAATAAACCGCCTTTATAGAGAGCATGATTTATCAAGTGAAATAGTCCGGCTGCAATTCCCAATGGAGTTCCCAGAGCTAATCCTGTTACCATATAGCCAACTTGCGAAACAGCATGATAACCCAGGAGTTTCTTATAATTATGCTGCACAAGCGCCATCATCACGGCACATATTATTGTCAGTGAACCGATTATCATTAACAGCATCGTTGCCCAGGCAGTTAAACTAAATAGTTGAATGCAAATCCGGGCAAGAAGATAGATACCAAGAAGTTTGTCCAGTGACGCCGGTAAAAAGGCGGAAGAAGATGCCGGTGCATGTTCTACATAATCTGGTACCCAGGTGTGGAAAGGAATTGCTCCTGCCTTCGTCAAAGCTGCTATCAGTAAGCATAGAAAGGCTGCATTTGCCAGTGCTCCGCTTGTGCTGATATTTATCGCTGAAATATTATAAGTTCCGGTTAGTTTGAATATCAGACCTATGCCCAGAATCAGAATGGAATCAGAGCCTCCTATCAGGATAAAAGCCTTCTTGGCTGCCGAAGAACTCTCTTCATTATGACCTTTGATCAGTTTATACAATGTCAATCCCAATATTCCCCAGCAGAAAATAAAAAACAGAAGATTCTCTGCCAGTGCTGCACCCATGGCAGCACCTATTGTGATCACATAATAAGAATAGTAGCATTCTACGCTCTGTTTCCCCTTCAAATATCCATAAGAATACAAGGCAAAGAGAAAACTGAATAAACTAAGAAAGATCACTATCAATTTGCTGAGTCCGTCAACATTCAGTATTAAATAACTACTGATATACGGGATAGTGCATTGCATCTGATATAAACCGGAAGCAGCAGAAAAAACACTGAAAGCTAGATACAGAATATAGACCGAAATTAATATCGTGATAATTCCCTTAACGGCTTTCAGGGTCTCCGGGATCAGAAATAATATTATCCCCGCCAACATTGGGAAAAAGATCATCATTTGGAAATTGACCATAATTTTACCTTTTATGAAGCTGTTTTTTTATTTCTTCTGTTTTCTGTTGGGATAATCTGATCAAATCTGCTGCATTATATAATTTCTTTCCTGTCCTGAAATCATAAGCCTGGCTCATTCTTTCTGTGCAGCAATAACAGGGATCAACCGCTGCTGTAGCGATAGCAGCATCAGAGATTGTTCCACCAATACAAGACCTTCTAAATGTAGGAATACAGGTATAACTTGGTGCTCTGATCTTGTGCCGGATCGGGCTGTTTCCCCCATCTGATTTCACAAAATGAAATACTTCACCCCGCGGTGCTTCAGCATGCCCGATTCCAATGCCAGCAGGGATTTCCCTCACTTTTGCTTTAATTTCTCCCTCAGGATTTTTCTGAAGAAAGTCCAGACATTGTCTGATAATTTTAATGGATTCAAGCATTTCCAGAAGTCTTACTTCCGCCTTGGCAAAAACATCTCCTGCCTGTGCAGTGATCACTTTCCAGTTCACCAGATCATAAGCAGCATAAGGATCGTCTCTGCGAACATCAATATCTACTCCCGAAGCCCGGGCAGTAGGTCCCACTGCTCCAAAATCATGAATATCCTTAGCTGTGAGTGTCCCCACTCCTTTCAGTCTGGCATGTATAACCGGATCATCCATCACTGCCCCGATTAAAAGATTTATCTTCTTCTCCGCTTCATCCAGAACCTTAAATAGTTTCCCGGCTCTCTCAGAGTCGATATCACGCCTTACCCCGCCAATAGTGAACATGGCATAGCTGTTACGATTTCCTGTGATCATCTCAAACATATCAAGTACTGGTTCACGATATTTCCACGCCCACATGAATACTGTATTATATCCCAGAAAATGTCCTGCCAGTCCTACCCAGAGCAAATGACTGTGAATTCTTTCCAATTCACCAATTAGAGTACGAATATACTTAGCCCGTAACGGAATTTCTATTCCGGGAATACTCTCTACAGCATTGGCATAAGCAAAGGGATGCGAAGTGGAGCATATTCCGCAAATACGTTCTACCACATAAAAAACCTGCTCAAACGTCTTGGACTCGCATATTTTCTCAATACCCCGATGATTATATCCGGTCTCCCAGACCATGTCCACCACTGTTTCTCCATCACAATATAATTTAAAGAACTCCGGCTCTTCCAGTAAAGGGTGATAAGGACCAATTGGAATAATAGTTTTTTTGCCCATATTCATTACTCCTTATTCTCTTTTCTGCGAAAAGGATATTCTCCCTCGGGCCAGGATTCTGCCATCAGAAAACGCTCCGGCTTAGGGTGATTTAGAAACGTGATTCCCAAAAGATCCATTATCTCCCGCTCTATCCATTCTGCTCCATATACTACTGGTGTGATAGATTCCACTTCCGGCAGGTTGTGAGGCAGCAGGACATTCAGATTAATTATCCAGCCACTGGCATCATCAGAATAATGATAGATGATTTCATAACCATCCTGAGAATCCATAGCTGAGACAATTATATAGCGCAATTCCCTCACATTAAAAATGTAATCAGTAACTTTCAAAAGCAGTCCTCGGGGAATTTTGATCATCAGTCTTTTCTGGTTAATCACTTCAATATCACTTTCTGGATATTTTTGTTTTACTTCTTCAATGAATTTTTCTATCTTCATAAAGTTTCCCTGTTACTTATTTAATAATTTCATGATTCCCGCCAGCATCGCTTCTGGTTTGGGAGGACAACCGGGAATATATAGGTCCACTGGTATTACTTTATCCAGAGGTCCGGCAAAATTATACCCCGAAGCAAATATACCGCCCGTGCAGGGACATGCCCCAATGGCAATCACCACTATGGGCTTGGGTGCCTGTTCATATACTTCGATTACTCTTGGTTTGGTCTTCTTTGTCACAATGCCCGTTACCAGCAGCACATCTGCATGACGAACACTGCCCACCAGCTTCATGCCAAACCGCTCTATGTCATATCTGGGAGTAAGACAATCTAATATCTCTATATCACAATTATTACAGGAACCAGCACTTAAGTGGTAAACCCATAATGATTTCTTGAAACATGATTCCTTGAAACCCAATTTAATCTCCTATACGCCTATTATTGACAGAATTATACTGATCACTGCAAAAAGATTCATCCAGACCCAGAAAAATCTCATCGCCTGTTTAATACGAACTCGCGGGTTTGTGTTGCGGATCAAAGTTATCAGCAGTACTACTAATAATACCTTGAGAATACTCCACAGGATATTGATACCACTCAGCTCTAAACCGGAAAAGAACAAACCGCAGATCAATGCCGGCAGAGTCAGAAACATGATATATTTCACTAACTTATAAATCGCTAATACGCTACCAGAACTCTCGATCATTATACCATCACAGATCTCACCCTCTGCTTCTGCCATATCAAAAGGAACAAGTCCCAGCTTTGCCTGAACGCACATTAATATTGTAATAAAACCAAATATCCCCGATAAACTACCGATATTAGCCCCCTGCGCAATTTGTACATCGATTATTTCTCTAAGATTGATCGTCATGCCAGACTTGATGATAATCGAGGTCAATACCAGTAGAAAAGGCAATTCATAGCTCAAAATCAGCTTGATCTCTCGCGAGGAACCAACTGCTGCCAGAGGATTCCCACTCGCCAGTCCACCGATGATATAAGTAACTGATGGTATATTAAGCACATAAATGATCACCAGCAGATCCCCCGAAAAACCACTCTCAATTCCCAAAACCGGCAGCAGTATGAATACGGCTGCCAAAGTGGCACCTGCTAAAGCAAATACCGGCGAAAGCAGGAAAGTAAGGGGTGAGCCATACTTCGGTAGAATCGTCTCCTTGGCAAGCAGCTTCACAAAATCATACAAAGGCTGAAATAATGGTGGTCCCTGGCGAAATTGCACTCTGGCTGTGATCTTGCGGTCAAACCAGCTTAAGAATCCACCCAGAACTCCGGCAAATAACAGTCCGGGAAATACTAAAAAATAAAAAATCTCTTTTGTCATGTTGACCCTTTATTCATCTTTTATTAAATCTTCCCAACGCACTTCTTTTACTAATATATGATCATCCAGTTGAAATATATTCTGTTCATGATCAGCTTCCATTTCTGTGACGATTATTGCCCCCGCCGGTGCTGTTTCAATGCACCGCAGAGGACTTTCAGATTTCAGACATGATTCCAGATCACATATCGATTTTTTGGCTGTGATTATCTCGTTCATCAAAGTTCCAAACGGGCAAACTGCCACACAGGACTGACAGCCCACGCAAAGATTCGTCGCCCGGTCTATTATCCCTTCTTCATCTCTTTCCAAAGCGTCTTCGGGACATATTGCTATACAGGGTGCATCTTCACACCTGCGACAGGTAAATCGCAGCATGGCTCGTTCTATCACTGCTTTCATACCCACATTATCAGGATGAAAATCATAGATGCACTCTCCGTAGTTGAAGTCCCCTTTCTGGCTGACCCGAAATTTTGCTAAATCAATCAATATCTTCTTGCTCATAAGTTTTCTCTTATATCCAGATGTCTGGATAGTCTTTGATTTGATCATAGGTGAATACGGGTCCATCTTTGCATACATAATAATCACCAAGTGCACAATGACCGCATTTACCAAGTCCACATGACATATTCTTTTCCATCGATAGGTATATGTTTTCTTCCCTCACACCTTTTTCCAGTAATTTATAAGTCCCAAATTTCATCATTACGGGTGGTCCACACACAATTGCTACACTCTCGGAAAAATCCAGATCCAGTTTATCTAATAGCACAGTTACCACACCTACCGTTTCGTCCCATTCCTGATCGGCTTTGTCTACTGCCCGCAGTAAATTGATCTTTTCCATAGCTCTCAACTGCGGATACCAGCTTTTATATATAAAATCACCCGGCGACTTTGCACCCAGACAAACATGGATTTTCCGGTATTTCTCACTCTCGGCAAGCATCGTTAAAATCAGGCATCTTAAGGGAGCTATCCCCACTCCTCCTCCTAAAATAATCACATCCTTGCCATAAAATTTCTCCAGCGGATAGCCCCTGCCAAAAGGTCCGCGAATACCCAGTGTCGCCCCCGGGTGTAACTCATGCATCTTGCTGGTCACATAACCAGCCTTCATGATTGTTATCTCCATCCGGTCTGATACTGTCGCGGATGATGAGGGAGTATATGGTGCTTCTCCAATCCCGTCAATGGTCACTTCCACAAACTGCCCTGTCTTGAAATGAAAGTCGGCTTCCGGATGCAGGAAAAATGTCTTGATCAATGGACTCTCTGTTTCTATTTCATCAAGCTTAAATAAAATGGGCTTATAAATGTTTTTTCCCGGCATAACTAATCCTTTTTACAAGCTGCTATGATAATTTGGTTTTTATCTATCTTGCCAATACAGGCATCTATGCACCTGCCACATCCAGTACAGGCTAAAGCATTGAACATTTCCGGCTTATGAATATACTTGCACTCATATCTGTTCTTGAGCCGTTTACTTAATCTCCTCAAAGGATCTTCTCCAGCGGCGACCTTCTCAAACGACGGATATTGGCATGTATCCCAGTTCTTCACCTTCTCAAAATTCTGCCGGTCGATCAGCAGAAAACAATGACAAGTGGGACAAATCATCGCGCAAGCTCCACAGGATACACATTTTTGGGCATATTCCTGCCAGAATGATGCATCCGTCTTCAGTAGCCCTGCTTTCGTCTCTTCCAAACCCGGTAGCTCTTTGTGCTGATTTTTCAGTTTCTCACGGATCACTGCCCGTTTCCGCTGTACAGATTCCGGAAGTTCGCTCTCTTCCCGTAAACCCGTCATATTCAGTTTCGTTAGCAGAGTTGCACCTTTAGGTGTAGCAACTGATAAATACAGTACTTCTCCCACCGGTGATATCGTGATATCCATGTTTTCCTGAGGATATGGTTCCAGTCCGTAAACTGTACAATGACAGGTTTCTTTGATAGCATAGCAGTCATTACCAATCAGTATTGTGTTTTCTCGACGGCTTTGGTAGTGGATATCCAGAAATTCCTCATCCAGAAATACTGCATCCAAGAGCTTAAGCGCCATCAAATCGCAATTCCGTACCCCGATTATTATCCGCTTATCAGCTACTGGCTCCTGACCTACATTCTCCTTCACAGGAAAGAAAAACGCCTTCAAGGGGAGGACCGGTAACTGCCCATTATAAGCTATTTCAGATACATTCTCTGCCGTAACTAACTCATAATCGACAGTCTTAAACTTCTCTACTGGAGCATAAATCGCATATTCTGTGGAAACCTTGAAGATCGATTCTGCCCACTCCTGCCTAGCAATAGAATAGACACTCATAGCACTTCCATAAAAATATATTTATTTAGCTTCTATAATTTCGATCTTATTTTCGTTTCTTGATTTCTGAGACAAAAATAATAATTACTCAAAATTAATGTCAAGTATTTTATTATAATTTATTTCAACCAGGTGATTTTTTTTTCATCATTAGACTAATAATAATATCTGATAACTGTTTAATAATTTACTGCTTTTTAGATTATTTCTCCTCTTGTCCTTGACAAAATTTCTTCCGTTTCATATTATATATTTAGATTATTTGAGAAGGAATTTGTATGTTAAGTATAAATATCAACGGTATTGTTCAAGGTGTTGGCTTCCGGCCTTTTGTATATAAGTTAGCTTCTATTAATAACTTGAAAGGCTATGTGAGAAACTCTTCTCAGGGTGTTGATATTAAAGTTACTGGCAGTCAAAAATCACTGAAAATCTTTGTTGAACAACTTAAAAAAGACGCTCCAATGGCTGCCAAAATTGATACTATGATCGTTACTACATACCCTGATCGCAATTTTAAGGCATTCATTATCATGAATAGTCAATCAACTTCTGGCTCCACTTTCATCGCTCCTGACCTCGCTACCTGCCCTGAATGCCTCTCAGAACTGCTCAATATTTCTGATCAAAGATTCAATTATCCCTTCATTAATTGTACTAATTGCGGACCACGCTATTCTATTATTGACTCTCTGCCCTACGATAGACCTGCCACATCCATGCGCAGTTTTGAGATGTGCGATTATTGTCATCAGGAATATTGTGAGCCACTCAATCGCAGATTTCATGCCCAGCCTGTAGCCTGCTCACAATGTGGTCCCCAATTGCAATTGCTTGATGAGAATCAGAATCCAGTCCCTGGCGATCCACTATATGTTACCAGAAAATTCCTCAAAGAAGGGAAAATAATTGCCATCAAAGGTATAGGTGGATTTCATCTTGCCTGCCTGGCTACAGATAATGACCCGGTTTCTGTGCTCAGGTCACGCAAACAGAGACCTCACAAACCCTTTGCGGTGATGTGCCAGGCAAAAGATCTTGAATCTATTGTTCATCTTAATGATTCTGCACGGCAGCTCCTGCACTCTCCGGCAGCACCTATTGTCATCCTTCCAGCTACCGGTAGGCACATCTCACTCCTGGTAGCTCCTGATAATCCCTTCTTAGGTGTTTTCCTGCCCTACACTCCCCTGCATCATCTATTACTGCAAGAAAATATTAAATTTCTGATCATGACTTCGGCAAATCCTCATAATGAGCCAGTTGCCGCCATAGCAGCTGAATTACCGAATTATTATGACTATATTCTCACACATAACAGAGCCATTCTAAATCGCTGTGATGATTCCGTGATCCGCTCAACCAGCTCACATAATATCTTCATCCGTCGTTCCCGCGGCTATGTTCCCATCCCCGTTAAATCAATCATCCCGCTCAAAGAAACCTTTGCTGCCGGAGCAGAAATGAAACTCACTTTTGCTCTTGCCAGTGAGAATTCAATATTTCTGTCCCCCTACATCTCAAATAGTGATACTCTGCGCTCACGCCATTTCTATCAGGAAACTCTTGCCCGTTACCAGAAATGGTTCAAGATATCGCCCCAGTTAGCTGCCTGCGATCTACAGCCGGACTTCATGAGCACCCGTTTTGCCGAGAGCCTGAATATTCCCCTCATAAGAGTTCAGCACCATCATGCTCATATTGCTGCTGTGATGGTAGAGCATCAGATTAATGAGCCAGTGATCGGCATCGCTTATGATGGCACAGGACTGGGTGATGATGGCAATATCTGGGGAAGTGAGATAATGGTAGTTGATTATAAATCATACCAGCGCAGATTTCACCTCGAACCTCTGCCTCTCCCCGGCGGTGATGCTGCCACCTTGCATCCACCCCGAATTGCTTATGCCTGGCTGAAAAATCTTGATTTAGATACCAGCCTTGTACCTGACATTTCTGATTGGGCAAAAAGAATCCTTGATATACAACTGCAAACCGGACTGAATGTATTTATGACTTCCAGCCTGGGCAGGATGTTTGACTGCCTGAGTGCTCTTTTAGGTTTAGCCCCTAATATCACTTATGAAGCTCAAGCAGCCATGGCTCTGGAATTTCTCTGCTCTGATGATACTTCCTTAAAATGTCAGCCATATGATTATTCTATCTGCCGGCAAAATCTCCAGATCAAACCATTATTAGAAAATGTTATCCGTGACCTTTATAATAATGTACCCCACCACATCATTTCCACCCGTTTCCACCACACCATTATTGATTTCACTCTCCAGGCAGTTATTCAACTGCGGCAGGAAACTTCTATCAATAGCGTGGCTCTGGCTGGAGGCGTCATGCAAAATGCCATTATTCTTAATAACCTGTCACGTCTCCTCAAGAAAAATAACTTTACAGTTTTTTCCGCTCAAACTATATCCCCTAATGATAGTTCCATCGCTTTGGGACAGGTAATGATCGCTAATCAGCAGATATAATGAGGTAATTTATTATGTGTCTTGCCATACCAGGAAAAATTATTAAAATCTCTCAAGATCAGGGAACTGTCGATCTCGGCGGGATCAGTCAGGAAGTATCACTCACCTTTATCCCGCAGGTCACTCTTGGTGACTGGGTTCTCATCCACACCGGCTTTGCCATTAATATTATTTCAGAATCTGACGCTCTGCAGACAATTGAGCTGCTCCAGGCTGTTTATGCTAAATAATTCGTTCCAGGACCCCGGGCTTTCTCACAAAATCCTCAATCAAATCTCCGAATATAAAAAAGAACTGCGGATTATGGAAGTTTGCGGTTCACACACTATGGCAATTGGTAAATGGGCACTCCGAAAACTGCTGCCCCCTAATATTCAGCTTATCTCCGGTCCCGGCTGCCCGGTCTGCGTTACTCCTGTTTCCTATATTGACGCTCTCATCAGCCTTAAATCCCTCACGATTACCGTCTTCGGTGATCTTTTGCGACTGCCCGGTTCACTCACCACTCTGGAAACTGCCCGGGCTCAAGGACTTGATGTCCGCCTCGTATTTTCTCCGCTGGATGCTCTCAAAATCGCCCAAAAACAGGAAACTGTCTTTGCCGGTATCGGCTTTGAAACTACTACACCAGGTATTGCCCACACTATCAGACTTGCCCAGGAAAATAATATCACTAATTTCTCGGTTCTTCCGGCTTTTAAGCTCATCCCCCCCGCCCTGAAATATCTCCTGCTGGCTGATGATGTAGAAATTGATGCCTTTTTACTGCCCGGTCATGTAAGTGCGATCATCGGTTCCAATGCCTATAGCTTCCTTCCCGCTCAATTTGATACCAGCGGCGTGATCTCAGGGTTTGAACCACTTGATATACTGCTGGCAATCAAAATGATCATTGACATATTGGAATCTGGTAAAAATGCCATAGAAAATGAATATCAACGGGTGGTATCCCCCTCCGGTAATCTGCAGGCTCAAAATATTATGAACCAGGTTCTTTATCCCCGGGACGCCTGCTGGAGAGGGTTAGGAATTATTCCCGCTTCCGGGCTTGCCATTAAACCTGAATTCTCCAGGTTTGATGCCACCCAAAAATATGATCTGGATATTTCTTACTATGAACCACCCTCTCCCTGCCGATGCGCAGATATCCTCAAAGGTAAAATACTCCCGCCTCAATGCCCTTTATTTGCTGATTCATGCTCTCCAGCTCATCCCATTGGTCCCTGCATGGTCTCTTCCGAAGGCTCTTGTGCCGCTTATTATAAATATGAAAGATAAAATTATTACTCTCGCCCACGGTAGTGGTGCCCGACTCACCCAAAAACTGATCTCCATCGTCTTTGCTGCGTCCTTTAATATGACAGAACTCTCTGATTATGCCACGATTGAGCATAATATGGTGGTTACCACAGATGCTCATGTGATCAAACCCCTTTTCTTCCCCGGAGGTGATATCGGCAGACTGGCTGTTACTGGAACTGTTAACGATATAGCTGTTTCCGGAGCTGTTCCCGCCTATCTGCTGGCTACATTTATTATCGAGGAAGGGTTTGCTGTCTCAGATTTGCAGAAAATTGTTGCTTCCATGCAGGAAACTGCTCTGGAAGCTGGTGTGAGAATTATTGCCGGTGATACAAAAGTTGTGGAAAAACACAACGCCGAAGGGTTATACATCACCACTACCGGCATAGGATTCCTCCCACCAAATTGCCATCTCAGTACCAGTAAAATTGCTCTTAATGATAATATATTTATCAATAATTTTATCGGTGAGCACACTATCGCCATCATCAACAGCCGTAACCAGCTTAACCTGAATCCACCACCCTGCAGCGATTGTGCTCCGCTGAATCATCTCATCCAGAAAATGCTGACCTGCTCAGATATTCATTTCATGCGGGACGCCACCCGCGGAGGAATTGCCACCATTCTTAATGAAGTCTTTGATGATTGTGCTTTGGGCATTATCATCGAAGAATCTGCCCTGCCGATCAGTTCCCCCACCCAGGCTATCAGTGACCTGCTGGGACTGGAACCGCTCTACATGGCAAACGAAGGAGTTATTGTCACCTTTGCCGCTTCTCAGCCCCGGCAATTGCTCTCCACTATGCAAAACCATAAGTACGGCAAAAATGCTGCCCGGATTGGCTACGTAACAAATGAAGTAAAGGGTGTATATCTGCGAACTTCTCTAGGCAGCCTCAGACCTCTGCCCATGCTCAATGCCGATCCCCTGCCCCGCATCTGCTGACCAGACATGCACGAAACTGCCCTGATCCATTCTTTACTAAAAATTGCCCACAAAGTAAAAATACAGCATAATCTCACAAATATCGCCAAAATTAATATCACAGTCGGTGAAATGCACCAGATAATCCCCACAGCTATGCAAAATAGTTTTGAACTTCTAAAACCCGAATTCCCCGGCTTCCTGTCCGCTCAACTGATTATTAAGATCACTCCCCTGAAAATCCGCTGTAATAACTGTCATCAGATCATCTCACTCAACCAGCCCAATTTCCGCTGCCCCCACTGCCACTCCACCTCAACAACTATCATCTCCGGTAAAGAACTTTACATAGAATCCCTCGAACCAGAATAATCTCTGTTTAAGGGGGATGGGTTAAGGGTTAAGGGTTAAGGGTTAAGGGTTATGAGTGATGCGAGTCCCGAGTCCCCAGTCCCAAATCCCGAGTCCCAAGTTCCAAGTCCCAAATCCCAAGTCCCAAGTCCCGAGTCCCGAGTCCCAAGTACCGAGACCCGAGACCCAAATCCCGAGTACCAAGTCCCGAATCCCTACTTCAACAAAATCACCTTCTTCACATCACATTCCCCATCAGCTTCAAAGCGAAGGAAGAATATTCCGCTGTTCTGCCCCTGAGCATTCCAGACAATCGAATGTGCCCCAGCAGTCATCTCCTGCTCAAGCACAGTTGCAACTTTCTGGCCTTTAATATTATACACTTCTATTCGCACCATCTCATCACCTGCAAGTTCAAAGCTGATATTAGTCTCAGGATTAAAAGGATTGGGATAACAACTTACCAGACGAGTTGCTGTTATGATCTTAGTCTCATCACCAGGCAGCATGATTTGCACTGGATCGATGAAGTCACCGCTAACCATATCGGCAATAAAAGTAAAGTATATATCAGTTTCCAGGATATCCGCGCTTGCCTTATCGTAAAGCACAACCCTCATTTCATCACCAGCAAGTTCATTAGAATAAACCATCACAGAATGATATACCCCACCAAAAAGCTGAGTGTAATCCAATACTTCTGCAATACCACGACACTCATCTCCACAGAAAACAGCAAGTTCATAATCAACAGGATCAATCTGTGATTCTCCCACAATCTCTGCATTGACAACTCCATTAAATTCGTATTCATGCGGATTAACGCTCCAGCCAGCAGATTCAACTTTAAATTCAGAAATATCAGCAAAGCTTCTAACTGCTGGTTCTGGTTCAGGATAAATAAGTTGATCAGGAGCATTCATATTTAGCATATAACCATCCAAAGGCTGCAGGGTAGTCAAACTTCCCAGCCAGCCCGGTCCGGGATAGTACATCGCACTTTGGGTCTGACTCTTAATATTTGAGCCATCATCCAATGTAGCTAAAGCATAATTGATATTTTCCGCTGCCTGCGGTGCATAAGATATCCAGTTCCAGCCAGCCGTAAGATCATAAGTAATCTCTGAAATTTCAACTGGCATACCGCTATATTCCAAAGTATCAGGATTATTTACTGATAATTTATAAAAGGTAATATTATTGATCGTGTTTAATGAACCCAGCCAGCCAGGACCGGGATAATACATGGCACTTTGGGTTTGATTTTTGATATTAGAAGCATTTGTTCCAATAGAAGCCAGCACACTGTTTGTGCTCATGTCTTCACCTGTTACATTAAGCGAAAACCAGTTCCAGCCAGGAATCATTGCTTTGCTAATGTCAATGGTAGAAACTGTGGAAGCGTGAAAAACAAAAGGATCATAACCATCTCCCACCACAACGTCAGCTACAAAGTCAATAGATTCTGCTACTTGATAAATTCCTACAGTTTCAGCATCAAAATAGAGAAAATCTATAGTTTCACCGGAAGTAACATTGCTGTAAATCATAGGCAGGAATATGATATGACCAAAGTATTCATTGTAATCTATTATAGAACCATCATCAAAGCTGGCTATTCCACGACATTCTTCACCTACGAAGCAACTCAGCATACCACTCGTTACATCCACTTCGATATCATCAAGAAGGACAATACCCCAGATGGAAGCACTATATTCATAATCAGGTGGATTTACTGACCAATTAGGGTATGCAATGACAAGTACAGTATCTAAAGCAGCTGTTCTTTGCACATTGTCATTTACTGCAAATACTATATTCTCAGAGCCATACCAACCATTAGACTCAAAGGATACAAGCAGTCCTTCAATACTAACAGAAATATTCTCATTACCACTATAGGATAAATCTAACATATCCCCATCAACATCTGAAACATAATCTAATTCACCAAAATCAAAGATTTTATTTCCAATGAAAGAAAGAGTATCAGGAATTGAAATCATCGGCGCATCATTTACTGGCTCAACAATCACGATGATACTATCAGAAACAATACTTCTGGAAGCTTCATTACTAAGGTAAATTGTGACTTGTTCCTGCCCAAACCAGTTAAGATTGGCACTGAAATAAAGTACAAGACCTTCAGATTCTATGTGTATTTGATCATTTCCACTCCAAATTACCTGCAATTCTTCAATTGGTTCATATTCAATGTATTCCTCCAGATCAAGCTCTGAGCTTTCATCTTCATTGAAAGTAAACTCTTCAGGTAAGTTCAATACTGGGTCATATGATGCTATTGTTATGTAATCATCCTTTATCAATGTATCCGATTCTCTACCATAATCATCTGCAACCGTTAAACTAACACTGTATAATCCCTCTTCAATATAAACACAAAGTGGATTCGGCTCATTGCTATCAATAATTCCATCATTCTGGAAGTCCCAAGCCCATGAAGTTATTGGGTCATCTATTGATGTTGATAAGTCAGTAAAATAAATCGTATCACCTGTACAGGCTACAGT
>JAIPGP010000041.1 GCA_021735645.1 Candidatus Cloacimonadota bacterium | reverse complement strand
CCTTCAGTCATATCTTGATGAATTCTGCTACAGGTTGAATAGGAGATTTCATGAGAATGAGTTATTAGACAGAGTAATTACGGCTTGTACAAATTCTTGCGGAATTACTTATGCGGAGCTATACGGATAGTCATTTAAAGAAAGATGAGCATGTAGATTTGGTTTTAATGGACATCATGATGCCTGAAATGGATGGCTATGAGACCATGCGCAGAATAAGAGCACAGGCGAAATTTATCAAACTGCCGATTATAGCCTTAACGGCAAAGGCAATGAAGAAAGATTATGAGGATTGCATCGCTGCGGGAGCCAGCGACTATCTACCGAAACCTGTTGATGTCAGCAGATTATTTTCTCTGCTGCGAGTTTGGCTTTACCGTTAAGAAGAGATCAGCAGATGAAAAAAAGTGAAATAGAAGAACTGGAATTGAGACTTTTACTGGATGCCATGTATCACAGGTATGGTTATGATTTTCGGGATTATGCACGGGCATCAGTGGAAAGGAGAGCCAGGCAGTTTTTAGGCAAAGCCGGATTGAGCACAATTTCCGAGATGATACCGCTGCTCCTGCATAACGTATCTTTTTTTCAAACCCTGATCAGGGAATTTTCTATCACTGTGACGGAGATGTTTCGCGATCCGGGAGTTTACCGAGTGATCAAGGAACAGGTTTTCCCGGTATTACAGACATACCCATTTATAAAAATCTGGCATGCAGGCTGCGCCACAGGAGAAGAAGTGTATTCACTGGCTATCTTACTGCAGGAAGCAGGCTTATACACAAGAGCGACAATATTTGCGACAGATTTTAATGATGAAGCACTGGAAAAGGCAAAACAGGGGATTTACCATCTGGAAAATATTAAACAATGTACCATTAATTATCAAAAGGGCGGAGGAAGTGAATCCTTTTCTCAATATTATCAGGCAAAATATGATTCCATAGTGATGGATAAAACTCTCAGGAAAAATATCACGTTTGCCAATCATAATCTGGTAACAGATCAAACTTTTGGAGAGATGCACCTGGTTTTATGTCGTAACGTATTGATATATTTTAACAAGACTCTGCAGAACAGAGCGCTTGATCTATTTGATGACAGTTTAAGACCCGGAGGATTTCTCTGCCTGGGAAATAAGGAAAGTCTTCTTTTCTGGGACAGGGCAAAGCATTATGAAGCTGTGGAGGAGAGTGCCAGGGTATTTCAAAAAAAATATCAGCCTGAGCGATTAAACATGACTAATGGATACTAAGATGAAAGAAAAAAAAATCAAGGCAATAGCCGTAGGTGTTTCAGCAGGAGGATTGAAGGCACTGGTAGAGCTTTTTTCAAATCTGCCTGCTGATTTTTCTCTTCCGATAGTAGTCACGCAACACCTGCATCCAGCGGATGACAGTTATCTGGCAACACTCTTAGACAGGATAACTTTGCTCAAGGTCAAAGAAGCTATTGATAAAGAAACGATAAAGCCGGGAGTAATCTACCTGGCACCACCTAATTATCATTTATTGATAGAGCGTAAGGAAACAATATCGCTCTCAAGTGATGAAAAGGTGAATTTTTCCCGACCTTCGATAGATGTGATGTTTGAGAGCGCAGCCAATACCTGGGGTGCCGGCTTGATCGGTATCATTCTCACAGGCGCTAGCTCTGATGGAGCAAAAGGTATAAAAATAATAAAAGATGCGGGGGGATTAACTATTGCTCAAGACCCGAATACAGCAGAATATTCCATGATGCCGCAGGCCGCAATTGATACAGGGGCAATAAATAACGTGATGTCTTTGGATGAAATTGGGAAATTTATAAGTTCTCTCAGGAGGTAAGAAAATGAACGACCAGCAGAAAATATTAATTGTTGATGATAAAAGGGAGAATCTGATAGCACTGGAAAGAGTTTTGCATGACCTTGATGTAGAAATAATCCAGGTAGATTGCGGAAATGACGCTTTGAAAGCAACCCTTAATCATGATTTTGCTTTAGCGATACTTGACGTGCAGATGCCTGAAATGGATGGATATGAATTAGCGGAGTTTATCCGAAGTGAAGACAAGACAAAGCATCTGCCAATGATTTTTTTATCAGCAGTTTACTTTGATGAAACTCATGTGTTTAAAGGATATGAGGCAGGAGGAGTAGATTTTGTCACAAAGCCTTATAATCCCTTTTACCTGATCAGCAAAGTGAAGGTTTTTTTACAGCTTGATAAACAGAAGAAAGAATTACTGGAAAAAATAGAACTTGAGAAATCCAGAAATTACCTGGAAAGTATCCTGATGTCTGTCAATGATTCAATAGTGGTATTCTCATTAGAAGGCAAAATCAAAACTGTGAATAAAGCTACTTTATCTCTCTGGGGTTATGAATATGAAGAAATGATCGGTATAGAAGCCATACAGTTATTTGATAATAATATTTATACCTCCTGGCTGCATTCTTTGAAAAATTATGAAGCATCACTTCACAAAACCGATTTTGCCTTTCATAAAATTGAAACTACCCTGATAAAGAAAAATAAGGTTGAAGTGCCTGCTCTGATATCTGGATCGGCTTTGTTAAATCGTAACGGCACAATCCAGGGAGCTGTACTGGTTGCTGTAGATATATCGGATCGCAAAAAAGCAGAATTGAGAATCCATCAACTGAATGAGGAAATGGAGGAAAGGGTGATGGAGCGAACGCACCAGCTTGAGATTTCCGTTAAAGATATGGAATCATTTTCCTATTCAGTATCGCACGATCTAAAAACGCCATTACGGGCAATATCAGGTTTTACTTATGCTCTTTATGAAGATTACTTTGAGAAATTGGATGAAGAAGGCAAAGATTTGATCAAAATAATAGTGGAAAACACCCGAAAAATGGGAGAAATTATCGAAGATCTTTTGTCATTTTCCCGTTTAGGAAGGAAAGAAGTTGTAAAAAATCCTGCTGATATGAATCGAATATTTATCGATTCATATAATGAATTAAAAGCCTTATCACCGGCAAGGAAAATAAATCTAACAATCTCTCAATTGCTTCCATGCTCGGCGGATGCTTCTTTGATGCATCATGTGGTAACTAATTTGCTATCAAATGCCTTTAAATTCACAATACCAAGGGAAGAAGCAGAAATCGAAGTAGCCAGCTTTGAAAAAGATCAGCAAATAACATATTATGTGAAAGATAATGGGATTGGTTTTAATATGAAATATGCTGATAAATTATTTGGTGTCTTTCAAAGATTATATAACTCCTTGGATTACGATGGTTCTGGAGTAGGACTGGCAATAGTTTATAAAGTGATCTATAGACATGGCGGAAAAGTCTGGGCAGAAGCAGAAGAAAACAAAGGGGCAACTTTTTATTTTTCTTTGCCAAAGTAATAAGTCTGGTGATGGGTGAAATCGAAGAGGAGAAGAAAAGAAGGGGTGAAGATGCGAAGGTTTGAAAGTCCGAAAGTCCGAAAGTCCGAAAGTTAGAGGGTTTGAAGGTTAGTAAGACGAAGATGCGAAAATGAGATTAATTGAGAAGATAAAATCACTATCTGGTAATAATTTAATGCCAGTTGGTTTTGTTAGTTTTGTTCGGTGCTAAAAAAATCTTCTCATTTCATAAAATAGTTACCGTTTTCCACCCCGATAATTCAATAATTCACCCAGCCACCAGATTATCGTCCATAAAGTCCATTAAGTCCATAATGTCCATCCAGACCAAAATCCCCCATAAATAAACCCATTATCCGCGTAAATCCGCCCAATCCGTCCAATCAGTTGCGTCAGCGTTCTATTCTTCAACCCATTATTTATCCTCCAGAAAAATCTGAATTATTGAATTATCTCCCCCCAAATCACAAACTATTTTCTCAAAACATATTCTCTCTTATCTTTTATTTATTATTATTATTATTATTTAGTAGTAGTAGTATATATATCTTCTCTCAATCTCTCCCCAAAAAGATTAAACACTATATAATTCTATAATGATTAATAAAGACCCTGCAAAGAAAAAGAATATATCCTGTATTCCCCCAAGTTCCGAGTTTCGATTTCCCCCATTCACCCATCACCTCTTTTCCCAATCACGCATAAAGAATACATTTTCCGTGTGTTCAGTGTGTTCCGTGGTTGATATATCCCATAGTGATTTCGCAAAATAGTTTCCGATTTCCACTCCGATAATTCAATAATTCACCCAGCCTTTAAATAGATTATCTGGGTTGATAGAGTGATAATCGATACAGAGCCTGAGCAACAACACACCACATACACCTTTCTATTAGGAGTATTTTTGTAAGTTATTGACTGTTAAAATACTTTTCGATTTTATGAATTTCAGATTTATGCTATGGTAGCGAATTCCCATCCCACTTATGAAGAGGATCAGGGTAAAAGGTTAAACCTCCCAAACCACCACTATCTTTACCGTATATTAACCTAATTATCCAACCTCCAGGAACTTTTGCTCTCTGAATTGATACTGATTTGTATGACCTTCCATCATGACCGATATAAATTCCTGAAATGAATTCCCATACTAATTCCATAAAAAACTCCTTTTCTACGTAGATCACAAAATTACATTTATTAATGAATTAATTAAAAATGAGAATTATGTGTTTATGTCAATGTAATAATATTTCAAATTTCTCCTTTCCTTAATTATCTAATTATCTACTCAATATCCACAAACCATTTTAAATAACCCCATTTTCTAAAAAGTATCAGTTTTCAAAAAGTTCCTGATTTCCACTCCGATAATTATTTAATTATCAGTCTATAATGTCCATAATGTCCATAAAGCCCATTATATAGCCTTTTCAGTGCTTCTGCCGACCATGTCGATCCGTGTTTTTTACTATGGTGGTAAATATCTTCACATTACATTAGTTCGCGCTTGTTCGCGTTTGTTCGCGGCTAAATATCTTACATTACATTGCATTACATTACATTCCAATTCACCATTCACTAATCACTGTTCACATATTAAAAATTAACATTCAATTTTACATTTTCAATTTTTAATTTTCAATTCAGGCTCCGCCTGCCCCCCCCTGTGGCTTCCCTGTGGGTTCACTGTAAATCTTTGACAAATATCATGCTTAATACCTGTAATTAAACCATTTACAACAATAATAAGCCATTCACAGCAAAAATCACCAGTTTCATGCTAAAAAAATATACACTTGTATTAATATTTTACTTGACATAATAATACTATCGTTTTATATTATCCCCGTAAGCTTACTTAAATTAAATGAATGATGTTTGGTTCTGATCAAACCTAAACATTAATTCGAAAGGAGGCTTTCATTATGAAAGCAACATTAGTAACCCCGTATCGCACCGTAACTGGTCGTGATGGAGAAAAAGTGGCTTATGGCTGGCATGACCTTGATGTCACTTTTCTATGTCAATACACTGTACCCGATAATCCGACAGGCGAAGCCGCATTCGCCTCCAAAACAACCGCTGTTATCGATACCTGGAAGGATGCTTCCGAAGGATTCATTAATGACATCATCACCTATACGCAAGCCTGGAACGAGACCCAGCTTGATGGACGCACTCAAATCCCTTACAACAAGCTCAATATCTTCCTCAAAGCCTGCTTTGCAGTTGCTAAGCTCTCTGCCTTTGATATTTCCACACTTACTGTGGATAATTTCGGTGGTGAGGCTGGCGACCTGCTGGGCACCGCAGAGCCAAATGTAGGAAATCTGATCACCGCTGCCGGTATGCCGGCTTGCGGTCTTGACCTTGAAACCTTGGACAGCTCTATAGAGACTGTTTAAAAAATGGGGGCGAAAGCCCCCTTTTTAATTTTGAATTATGAGTCGTTAATCGTGAACAGTGATTAGTGAACAGTGAATGGGAATGTAATCAGACCAGGGAGATAGTAATTGAAAATTGAAAATTGAAAATGTAAAATTCAATGTAATGTAATCAGACCAGGGAGATAGTAATGTAAAATTGAAAATTGAAAATGGAAAATGGAATGTAATGTAATCAGACCAGGGATGGTCTGGGTACGCAGTTTCGCAGTTTCTCAGTTTCTCAGTTTCGCAGTTTCTCATTTTTGCATTTTCACTGTTCACATTTCACTTCTCCCGTCTCCCTTCTCCCGTCTCACTGATTGTATTGTACTACGCATAGTCCCATCGTCCCATCGTCACATCTTCTTACCTCTGCGCCCTCTGTGCTCTTTGTGGTAAATATCTTCACATTACATTCCAGTTCGCGTTTGTTCGGTTTGTCTTGAAGGGGCGTAATCTAGGAAGCCTATTCGCGGCTAAAACATCTTACAATACATTATATTAATGAGAAGTTAATCGTGACCTCTAATATTAATGAAAAATGGCATTTTGGTTAAAAAAAGAGCACAAATAAGCAGCGCCACTTAAGATATAAACAGGGATAATTAAAAGGGTCTTGACCTTGAGAAATAGTAAAACATTTTTGACAATCAGATAAATTGTAGATATTAAGGAAAAATATGTTACAGATTTTAGGAGCATTAGTCGCCTTGGGACTGCTGGTAGCAGTTCATGAGGGAGGTCACTTTCTGGCAGCCCGATGGCTGGGAGTTTATGTAGAGAAGTTTTCCATCGGCTTCGGGCCTAAATTGATCAGTTTCCGGGACAAAATGACGGAATACCGGATTTCCCTGATCCCTTTGGGTGGCTACGTAAAAATGAAGGGTGAGAATCCTGATGAAGAAGTAACTGATCCCAAGGGCAGCTTTCTGGCACTTGAGTGGTGGAAACGGGCTATAATTGCTTTTGCCGGACCTTTTACGAATCTGCTGTTTGCTGTTCTGATTTTGATAATAACCTTTGGAATGGGAAAAAATTATGAAGACTACAGTCCCATTATTGGCAACGTAGTTTCAGGTGAGTATGCGGGACTGGAATATCTTCAATCAGGTGATAAGCTTCTGGAGATCAATGACCAGAATATTGAAAGCTGGAGTGACAGCTATTCTGCCATAAGAGATGGAGAAAATGATATTCGCATTGATAGAGCTGGTCAGGTATATAATTTCACAGCAGTATTCACCAAGACTGCCTGGGTAGAGCAGGTACTACCAGAAACATCAACAATTATTGGGGAAGTTTCTCCGGGCTTGCCAGCCTACAATGCCGGTTTGATGGAAGGCGATCAAGTGGTATCCATCAATGGGAATGCCGTAAATAACTGGTATGAATTACGAAACGAGGTTCTGGCAAGTGAAGGGAAATCGGTTACTGTAGAAATAATTCGTGATAATGGCAGGTTTGAGCGGGAAATCACTTTGCAGGAGAATCTGCTGGATGGCAGTCAGGTACTGGGCATCACCCAGAAACTGCCACTTACAGTGCATGAGAGCTATAATTTAGGCCAAAGCATTACGTATGGCACTTTAACAGCCATAGATTTTACAATTCTCAATTATGTGGGAATCTATAAACTGCTCATGAAACCTTCCGAATTGAAAAACAACCTGGGGGGACCCGTATTGATGTACACCATGAGCAAGCAGACAGTGAAACAAGGCTGGAATTCCATACTTAATTTTATTGCCATAATCAGTATAATCCTGATGGTGATGAACCTGCTGCCTATTCCAATTTTAGATGGCGGGATGATATTCTTTTGTATTATCGAAGGGATACGCGGCAAGTCACTTTCGCTGAAGACGCAGATGACCCTGCAAAAAATCGGAGCTTCAATATTGATATTGCTGATGTTCTTTGCCTTCAGCAATGATTTCAGCCGTATATTCAAGCGCAGCGGTTCCATCAGAAGCCAGCAAACCGAGCTGGATAACCAGATAAACGGAACTGATATTATCCAATGACCAGTCATAAAGTTTTTATTTCAGGCTGCAAGCAAAAAGCATTTCTGGCTCGAGGTGAGTAACTGATGCCATTTAATTACAAATTATTAAGAACCAGCGGAAATGCCAGAGCCGGGATAATCACAACTCCACATGGTGAAATAGAGACACCTATTTTCATGCCGGTAGGCACACGAGCAACTGTGAAAGCAGTGATGCCGCGTGACCTGCAGGACGATATCGGAGCACAGATAATTTTGGGTAACACTTATCATCTCTACCTGCGTCCCGGGCATGAGCTGATAGCAGAAGCTGGGGGATTGCATGAATTTATGGGCTGGGATAAGCCAATATTGACCGATAGCGGAGGATTTCAGGTAATGAGCCTGGCTGGTCTTAGAAAGATCACTCCTGAAGGTGTACGTTTTCAATCTCACATTGATGGCAGTTATCATCTTTTTACACCAGAGAAAGTGATGGAAATTCAGAATGCTATCGGGGCAGATATCATAATGTCTTTTGATGAATGTCCACCTTATCCGGCAACAAAGAAATACGTGTCAGAATCTTTGAAGACAACTCTGGACTGGGCACGCAGAGGCAGGGAAGCACATAAACGCAAAGATCAGGCACTTTTTGGAATTGTCCAGGGTGGTATTTATGAAGACTTACGTCAGGAGAGTGCGGAAGCTCTGATTGACATGGATTTTCCGGGCTATTCAATTGGTGGGCTGGCAGTGGGCGAAGAAAAGTCACACATGCTGCGGATTACCGAATTTTTAAATGGTATATTGCCGGTAGATAAGCCACGGTATTTGATGGGTGTGGGCACTCCCGAAGACATTTTGAATAATATCGCTAATGGCGTGGATATGTTTGATTGTGTGATGCCTACGCGTAATGCCAGAAAGGGGACAGTATTCACCCGGAATGGCAAACTGATAGTAAAAGCTGCCCGTTACAGTCATGATTTTTCACCAATAGACAGCGAATGCACCTGTTATACCTGCCGAAATTTCAGTCGGGCATATCTCCGGCATCTGTTTACAGTAGATGAATTTCTGGGAATGACGCTGGCTTCTATCCACAGTCTGCATTTTTATCTGGACTTAGTAAGGTGGAGCAGAGAGGCTATCCTGGAAGATAGATTTGAGAATTTCCGGTTGAATATGTTAGTCAGAATACAGGATATGGTTCCATGAAAAAGATGATGCTGATAATTGCCTTTTATCTGCTGCTGAGCAGTGCCGCGGCAGAGATCACAATATCAGACAGTCTGGACGCTCCCTACAGGAGTCCCATCAAGGCTGGTCTTCTCTCCGCGTTATTGCCAGGCGGAGGACAGATATATAATCAATCCTATATAAAAGCAGGAGCGGTGGTAGTGATAGAAGGATTGTTCCTGGGCTATGCAATAAAAAACCATCAGGAAGCAGATAAATATTACGACCTCTGGAAAGAGACTGATAGTCAGTTTGACTTTGACAGATATGAACATTATTATGAGAAGCGGGAAAACGACATCTGGTGGCTGGGAATCACAATATTCCTCTCCACTCTGGATGCAGTTACTGATGCATATTTATATGACTTTGAGTATCAGAAGCAAAAAGTAAGATTAAAATTTAAAGATAAATCAGTTTTACTGGAATATAAATTCTAAGGAATATTTATGAAAGATAAATATGTGATAGCCATTGATGGACCGGCAGCTTCAGGGAAAAGCACAACAGCAAAGCAGCTTGCTAAGATGCTGCATTATGTGTATATTGATACTGGTGCAATGTATAGAGCCTGTGGTTTGCAGACTTTGAAGCAGAATATCAGCTTGGATGATCTGGATTCTCTGGCTGAGATGTTGCAGGATATAAATATCAGAATTGAGTATGCTGCAGCAGGCAACCGGATTTTTCTGGATGGTATTGATGTTTCAGAAAGGATCAGGGAAGCTGATATCACTCGTCTGGCTTCAGAAATTGCCATAATCGGTATAGTTCGGGATAAAATGGTGGACTTACAGCGAAAAATGGGAGAAAATGGCGGAGTTATCATGGATGGCAGAGATATTGGCACTGTAGTATTCCCGGAAGCTGATTTCAAATTCTTTATGGTTGCAGACGTGAAAACCCGCAGTCTTCGTCGCTGGCAGGAAGCAAAAGACAAAGGTGAAAATCTTGATCTGGCGGCGGTAGAAGCAGAATTATGCTGGCGTGATAAAAATGATTCCACCCGTTCTCATTCTCCACTCAGGCAGGCAAAAGATGCCATCAGTATAGATACTTCAGCCATGAGCATAGCAGAGCAGGTAGCATATATCTATCAAGTAATACAGGAGGGCAAGAAAAATGTATGAAGTAGTTCAGACTTTTTTTCGTATATTAATGCGCCTGATGCGACGTAAGGTGATTGGTAGAGAAAGACTCGATAATACCCACAACTGCCTGATCTGTGCTAATCATATTTCGGCAAATGACCCGCCTATGATCGGTTCTCTAATTCGAGGAAAGATCAGTTACCTGGGTAAATCAGAACTATTTAAAAAGAAGTGGCTGGGAGATTTTTTATTCAAAATGCACGTGATCCCGGTCCGCAGAGGCAGAATGGATCGTAAAGCTTTACGATTGGTGAATGAGCGTCTGGAGAATGGTGAAAGCCTGATGGTTTTCCCGGAAGGCACCCGCAAAGCAGCCAGTATAAAACCAGGAGTCGGAAAATTTGCTCTGGAAATGCAGAAAGACATTCTTCCGGTATATGTGGAGAATTCGGATGATGTCTGGGGATGTATAACCGGCAAAAAAAGGCTGTTATTCATTGTTGGAGAATTCATTAAATTTGATCAATTCAAAGACCTGGAACACACTAAAGAAAACTATCAATATGTGGCTGATTATGTGATGGAAAGAATTAATGAGCTTAAAGACAGAAATTAGATTAGCTCCTAACTCGGGATTCTGCTTCGGCGTTAAAAGAGCTATCAAACTCGCCAGGGAAGCAGCTGAAACAAATAAAAAAATTGTTACCTTAGGTCCAATTATCCATAATCCTCAATTAGTAGAAAGACTCCGTCAAAGAGGTGTGGATTCGGTAGATAATCTGGATGCAATTACTGATCAGACCGTGATTATCCGCTCTCATGGAGTGGAACATAATGTACTGGAAAAGCTTAAGAATTCAGGAGCTGAGATAATTGATGCTACCTGCCCTTATGTAGCTAAAGCACAGGAACTGGCAAAAAAATTGAGCAGAGAAGGCTATCCGGTATGTATCATGGGTAATGCCAGTCACCCGGAAGTGAAAGCAATTAGATCTTATATAGAAGGTGAAGTTTTCATTATTGAAAATGAAAATGAACTGCCAGAAAAAAATTTTACCCGCCTTGGACTTATCTCTCAGACCACAAAAAGTTTGGAAGACTTCCAGAATGTCGCCAGCAAATTACTACCTAAAGCTAAAGAATTACGTATAGTTAACACTATCTGCTCAGCAACAAGTGTCCGCCAGCAGGCAACAATGTCTTTAGCTCTTGAAAGTGATATTATGATAGTAATTGGAGGATATAACAGCTCCAATACAAAAATGCTTGCCAAAATTTGTCAAAATATTATTGAGACACAACACATCGAAACGGCTGTAGAATTGCAGGGAAACTGGTTCACAGGGAAATTTAAGATCGGTCTCACTGCCGGAGCTTCTACACCTGATTGGATTATAGTCAATGTTTATAATGAAATAAATAAATATACCGGGAACGGTTGCCCGTTTGTCTCCAGCATAGAAGAGATTCCCGGTTATAAGGAGTAAAAATGTTTATTATCGATCAAGAAGACGAAAAAGTAGTAGAACCTATCGAAATTGACACAGAAGAAACTACTGTCAAAGACGAAACCACAAAGCCGGTTGAAGAAACTCAATCGGATGAGCCTGAAACCGAAACAGAAGCAGCTGAGGAAGCTGCAGAACCTGTAGTTGAAGAAACAGAAGAAGAACCCGAATTAGAAGAGCTCCAGCCAGAGGAAGCTCCGGAAACAGCTGAAGATGCCACAGCGCCAGCAGAACCAAAGACACCTGAGCAGGACATGATGGAGCTGATGGATCAGCATTTTGCCAAGTTCAAAGAAGGTGAGATCATTGATGGATACGTAGTCAGCGTAGATGAACGGGCAGTATTGATTGACATAGGCTTCAAATCAGAAAGTCCTATCTCAATCAAAGAGTTCAGTCCGACAGACTTACCAGAAATTGGCACCCCCATTAAAGTGTATATTGATTCTGTAGAAGATATCAGTGGCAGGATCAAGCTATCTAAGAAAAAAGCAGATTTCTACCTTAACCTCAACGAGTTAAACCGAATAATGGAGGAAAATGAGACTATTTCCGGTGTCCTCCGCCGTCGCGTGAAAGGTGGTATGATTGCAGAAGTTCTGGGACTTGAGGCTTTTTTACCTGGTTCACAAATTTCTATTAAACCCATCCCCAACCTTGATCAGTTCATTGGTAAAGACACAGAGTTCAAAGTTCTGAAGATTAACAAAGAACGCCGCAACATAATAGTTTCGCGCAAGAAAGTTCTGGAAGAGAAACGTACTGAGCAGCTTTCCAGCTTGAAAGAGCAACTGATTGTTGGCGGAGAACTTGATGGTGAAGTGAGAAATATCACAGAATACGGTGCTTTCATCGATCTGGGTGGTATTGACGGTCTGCTTCATATTACCGATATGTCATGGGGACACATAAATCATCCTTCTGATATGCTGAATATCGGAGATAAAGTAAAAGTTAAAGTTCTTGATTTTAACGAAGAAAGCCAGAAAGTTTCTCTGGGTCTTAAGCAATTAGTGCCTCATCCCTGGGATAATATTGAGATCAAATATCCGGAAGGCAGCATTGTTACTGGAAAAGTTGTCAATATCACTAATTATGGAGCTTTCATTGAACTGGAATCAGGCGTAGAAGGTCTGGTACACGTCAGCGAAATGTCCTGGACAAAGAAAATCAAGCATCCGAAGCATGTAGTTCGCATGGGTGAAAATATCAAAGCTATCGTGCTTGCTATCTCTAAAGATGATAAAAGGATATCCCTGGGTATTAAGCAGATGGAACCAAATCCCTGGCTCACAATAGAAGAGCGCTATCCTGTAGGTTCTACCCTTAAAGGAAAGATCAAAAGTCTTACACCCTTTGGTGCTTTTGTGGAAATCGAAGAAAATATTGAAGGCTTGATCCATATTTCTGACATATCCTGGACAAAGAGAATTTATCATCCTCGTGAAATCTTTAGTAAGGGACAAGAAATTGAAGTTAAAGTGCTTTCCATTGATTCCACCCTGCATCGTATCGCTTTAGGAGTTAAGCAGCTTACCAGAGACCCCTGGGAAAATCTGGATGAATTTCTGCCCATAAACACAGAAATATCAGCGACTATAGTGAAGATCATTTCCAAAGGTATTCTGGTAGATGTCAGTGTAGATGACAATCTGGTAGAAGGTTTTGTCCCTCTTTCTCACCTGGCAATCCCTGGTCTTAAAAAGGCAGATATTGTCTTTGAAGTTAAAGAACAGCTGCCTTTGAAGATCATTGAACTTGATCTGGAGAACCGCAGACTGATCCTTTCCGTGAAAGCATATTTCTTTGCTCGTGATAAAAAGGAATTGCAAAACTTCATCGATAAACACAAAGTGGAAAGTGCTGAAATTCATGAGGCTATTGAACCTGATGCGGATATTGATAAAATGATGAAAGAACACGGTGACGTGGGCCTTCATGAATCATATCACAAACCTGATGCAGAAGCAACTGAAGAAGTAGCTGAAAATGTGACAGCTCCTGCCGAAGAAACGGTCACAGAACCGGTAGTCGAAGAGATTACAGAAGAAGCTGCTCCGGAAACAGTGGAAGAAGTGGAAGATGTGAAAGAAGAAACTTCTGATGAAAGTGTAGAACCAGAAGTGAAAGTGGAAGAGGAAGTAGAACCAGAAGAAGAAGAAGAAGACACAAAAAATGACACTACAGAATAATTAATTCTGAAAAATAACAGGGCGACTTCACAGCCGCCCTTTTTTTTTATTATGAAAATCTTTTTAATCGGATTTATGGGTGCGGGGAAAACAACTGTCGGACAAAACCTGGCTATTGCTTTACGTTTGCCATTTATTGATATAGACCAGCAAATAGCACTTCGTGAAAATAGAACTATTGCCGAAATATTTTCTCAGTCAGGAGAATCATATTTCAGGCAATTAGAGTCGAACTATCTACAGGGTATAGTTGACGATGCAGTATATGCCACAGGTGGCGGTATTGTCTGTAATCCCTCAAACTGCAGCATATTAACCCTGATTTCTGATCTTATTATCTGGCTTAATCCCGATTGGACTATTATCTATGACAGGATTGTTGATTCCGATAGACCAATAGTGACCAGTAAAAAAGCTCATCAACTCAGGGAGCTGTATGATACGCGCCAGCCGCTTTATAAGGCGATAGCAGATATTGAATTTCGGGGCAGTGATCTCAATGCCCTGATTATGAGTATAAAAAAAGCCCGGCATTAAACCGGGCTTTATTAATTAATCTAAACTTTTTTTACTTTTTATATCCTGAGTCTTCTTCCGCGAAATATTTGTTCTGGGAACTTCCACAGGGAATACCGAGATAAGACCTACCGAATATTGCTGGATCAAAGAGGCATCATAGGCTTCCACAGCTCCATTTCCATCAACATCTGCCCTCCATATACGCCATATTGCCCAGGGTAATGGTGCTGCCGGCGGATCAATATCCACAAAATACTGTAATGCAATGGCAGCATCAAAAGCATCTACTACACCATTATCATCAATATCACCATAAGCGATTTCACCTCCAACCATAAGGTTTACCGGGATTTCCAGTTCGCCCTGCTGCGGATCATTACTGTTTAATACCAGATTGCAGAGATAATCACCTATTTCCAGATCTTCTGCATCAACTGTGAGCGTGATGCTCGTATTACTACCCATAGGCACTGAGCCAATAGTCTGGCTCAATTCCAGCCAGTCCACTACCTGCAGAATGCGAACAGCCAGGTTGTCAGACACATAATTATCATTATACACTATCTGCAGAGCATCGCTGGCATTATTATTCTGAATACCGACAGTTCCGCTATCAGTATCGCCACTCACTTCGTCATATTGCAGCAGTATTTCTCCACTGGCATAAATTATCATCTCAAAGGTGTAGTTTCCATTATAATTACCAGGATAGTGCTGCACATTGTCAAACATGACCACCAGATAATTATTGAAGCTCTGATAATATACTTCTCCTTCACCGCTGCCGCCAATGGCAGGATACAGGTCATCCCAAAATCCCATTATCGCCGGACGAGGTCCGTCATTATCCGGTAATGAACTATTACTCCAGCCACTGTTATCTGAACCAAAACCCAGCCAGCCATTGGCATTAATGATAAATTCACTGTATTGCTGACCATAGAAATTAAATTCGAAGCCAATAGGATATGGACCCTCTGCCTGATCGTTATGGGTGAATACAACCTGAGTTCCCGTACCTGAAATGTCTATCCAGTTAAAGTCTGGTCCATCAGGTTCATCACTGTCCAGCCACTGATAGCCATAATTATCGGGTCCACCGCTGGCTCGTGATATCGCATAATTTTTACTTATAGACCATTCCAGGTCTCTTCCTCCGATATTAGTTATCTGCAATTCTGCACTATCACTACCTTGAGGCAGCACATTAAAGGCAAATTGCTCATTATCAAGTATCATCTCTGCTGGTTGAGGAATATTGATCGGAGGGAATACAATATAATCTATCCAGGCACAGTCACTGCCACTGCTCACAGAACTGTCTTTAGAATATTCCCACTTAAAAATATGCGTTCCCACACTCACCGGTGTGGAATATTCCGTCCAGTCTATAGTCCCGCTCCAGTCATTTATCTGGGTGCCATCAATATAAAATTTCAGATAATCCCAGCCACTTTCGGATGAAACTTTGTAATAGAAACTGATGTCATCCGGGCTCAATACATTCACTTCCACTTCCATACCTGCTGACTGGCTATCGCTGATATTTGCTGACTGGGCACAATATGATCCTTCATAACTGCCCCCACTCATCTGCCAGCCACCAGTTCCGCTCATTATCCAGTCATACTGGCTGAATCCTGCACTCTCAAAATCTTCCAGGCACAATCCCACAGTAAGAGCAAATGATGTTTGAATGCCATAATCCATATCCGCTTCACAGGTAAAATCAAAGCTGATCACATGACCTACCGGAGCAGAATTTTCTACTTCCAATTCATAAGTGAATACTCCACTATCACCTGTTTCTATCTCCGCAAGGCTGCTGCCATTCTGGATTATTGTACAATACTGGTCGGTCTCATTTAGCTGGGGTACAATGTTATAAAGGTCTGCCCCACCGCTATTCAGTATCTCAATATTTAAGTTCGCAGTCTCACCCGGATCAAGTCTGCCATTGGAATTAGTATCCCCGGTAATGCTCAAACCATTCAGCTCAATCACAGGTGCATAACCGGTCAGGTTTATGGCACTCTCCCAACTGCCCTGATCACTGGCGACTATTGCAGTAAAATAGAAATTGTGCTCATCTGGTATATCCTGGGCAACTGTGAAACTGAAAGCATCAGCCAGCACCAGAGTTTCACCTGCTGCTACCTGCACTCCAGTTTCTGTATTATCTGTAATTGTGATATATTGATCATTACAGCTTATGGTTATCAGTAGATTCTCTGCTGTCTCACTGCCAAAATTCTCTACTGATGCACTCATGACCACAGTTTCGGCATACTCTATCACATCATCATCAATTGTGCTGATCTCCACATTATTCACAACTGCATAAGCACCTTCCGGAGGAATTACCAATATATCTGCCTCTTCCCGATAGCAATCCTGCTTTGTCGCTGTCAAATGTACCAGAGTCAATGGGGTTTGAGATTCTATCACGATACTTTGCGGACTGCCATTACCCTCAGCTGTAGCCAATATCTCATCTCCTACTGATAAGCAGATAAAAGTTCCTGCCTCTGCTGTCACGTTCACACTGGTCATTCCGCTCAGCAGCACCTCAGGGTAAGTGATAGCTATTTCCTCAGGCATCGAGGTATATACTGTAGAGAAGGCATCTCCATGATGATGGAATAGATAATATGTTACCTCTTTATCCCCGCCATTATAGGGCCAGTTACTTGCCTGCAGATACCATTTCCCGCTGCTGTTAGCAAAACAGGGCAAAATCGAATTCTGACCGTCTGCCCCATGACCCGGATCAAAGTTAGGCCACATATAATCATATGTTCCCCAGATATAGGTGTCATTAACGAATGAATAGGATACTTCCGTGGCTGCGATCAGTCCCAAAGCTCCCCGAGCATGGCGATGTAAAGCTTCTGTGAAGCACTCACTGCTCCAATTGAATTTACCCGTCAAACAGTTAGTTGAGAAAATGAATGAAAGGTCGTCATTATTGAGTCCTCCCAGATCACTATTACCATAATCCGGTTCTCCCCACCCGGTTTCGCCTCCATGATCCCGATGCTGTAGTATAAAGCAGCCATTATTAATATCATTATTTATACTGGCAGCATTGGCATTCCAACTGGGAATAATTTGCGGAGAAGCACCCAGATAGCCTAAACCACTACTACCAAAATAATTCACTACCGTTGAGGTGTTAGTGGCTGTTGACCACACTGTTCCCGGAGTTCCGCTATAAATAGCATACTCGCGCACCGGGCTTTTATCCAGTACATTGCTCCAGAAGCCTCTCACAACCTCAGTAGCAAGTATGAACCAGCGTTCGGTCTGCCAGCCTCCAGCGATAACAGGATTCTGATAAAAACCTGCATTTGTAGGCGGATTACGTTCATAGTCCATAAATTTATGGATCATCAATTCGAGTTCAGCATCCGTACGGGCTGTTATCCGCGCTGTGGAGATATCCGGCAGATTATTACCCGTAATATCTGCAAAAATATTATCTGAAATGCAATAATTATTATAAGTAGGGCTACTCACTGAGTTTGTAGCATTAGTCCCATAATCTCCCAGAAATAAAACCGCTACCGGTGGAATATCCCAGGTATTATAGGCAGTATTTATATAATTTTCAATTTGAGCATTTGAGCTGCCAGTCTCAGCCAGTGTAACGATACCGGTTCTGATACCCTGTTGGGTTCTGAATATTCTGATCGAGTCTGCCCAGGTAACAAATGGTTCTCCGGTTGGACTAATAATCAAATATTCATAATCAGGAGTTCTCTGTTGTGACTGGGTTTGTGTATAATCGAGTTCCGGCAGATTATCCCAGTTTAACAATATACCCTTGAGTACAGGGTCCCACCAGCGACTGCGCAGACGATCTTCACCAAATCTGCCATTTCCACCTTGAAAACTAAGGCTTATCCTGATATCACGATATACGTGCAATTCCTTCTGCATTGGATTATAACGGAAAGGAGAAATACCTAACATTACATAATCCACTCCCCTTATCTCATCAATTTCTGATATCTGACTTACTGCGGATGGATAAAGCTCATCCTGCTGATATGCCTTGCCCCGGAAATATTCCAGTCCATCTTCTGTTTCCTTCGGAATTACCGGGGCAGGAGCAATGTCTACTCCTCTGATGATCTCTTCATTGAAATATTCATAGTCTAATTTTACCTCGGCTCCTTCCGGCACTGCTATCATTCTGCTGATACCTGGCAGATCCGGACAGCCGGCATCATTGGGTAAAAATTCGTCTCCAAATACTAATTCCTGAGTTATTATCCCATTGATCTCTATATCATTCAAACTAAAAGATGATGTTGACCAGGTGAGAACTACTCCGTTTACATCTGATTCTAATATTTGCAGACCATCACGGTATTCATTATTATCCCAGTTGAAATCCCTGCCATAGAGTAAAATACTTAAAAATATTAAAACTAATAGAACTATTTGCCTTCTCATTGCAACCCTCCATAAAATAAGAGCCGGCACTTTTGTACCGGCTCAATAATTCAAATTTATTTCATCAGCATCATCTTACCAGCAAAACTCTGATCACCGGTTTGAAGTCTATATAGATATATTCCACTTCCTACAGCAGTGCCCATTGCATCCTCTCCCTGCCATGTTATTTGATGAGCTCCTGTTGACTGCTGACTGTTCACAAGTGTGGCTACCTTTTGTCCCTTAATATTAAATATCTCCAGAACTACTGCTCCTGCCTGTTCCAATGAATAAGATATGGTTGTTTCCGGATTAAACGGATTAGGATAATTACCATATAACGCAGTTAACCCTGTGATTCCACCATCATTTTCATTTGTGCCCATGATCTCCATCGTTACAGGAATCCTGGTTTCTAATCTGCTGTCTGTTATCACTATCTCACATTCATAAGTCCCGGCTTCCATTCCCTCGGGATTCAGGCTCACTTCTATAAAGTCTGTCTGTCCATATTCTAATTCACCTTCTGTATTATCCAGACTTATCCAGCTTAATGGATATGATAATTCAAAGCTGCCATTGATCACATGCGGTGCTGCTCCATAATTATCTCCGGTTAACTCATAATCACATACAATGTATCCCGTATATGCTTCATCCACTGTAAGCACAATCACTGCCTCAGCAGATTGGCCTTCATGCAGATATCCGTATCCGGAAGGAGTTGCACCATGCCAGGTGATTGTGATCCCATCACCACTGGTTACATCCGGCTCCATCGCTCCTCCACTGCCACCTATCATCAGACCAGTGTTTTCTACAAATACGCCTTCAGGCAGACTGACGCTTACATCAGATATCCACTCACCGTCGGGAGTTAAATTATACACTGTCACTATCCATTGATATTGCTCGCCAGGTTCAAAATGATGATGATCGCATTCCATATAACTGTTTGTCAGGTCTCTACCTCTATCATCTGACTCCGTTCTGATACTGTAAGCCACGGGATCATCCAGATAATTTGAAATCGCAAATGTTGTTGTATATGTTTCTGTGCTGTCAACTTCAGCCTCGATCATCCCCGGGTCTATCCAAAGTCCCGGAGGTGCATAAGCACTAAGATTTAGCTCTTCCAACCAGGTCCCACTCTCAGTAGTAAATTCCAGGTCCATTCTGATCGGATGACCAAAGGGTATATCTTCCGAAACTTCAAAATTGATCAACTCGGTAAATTCCATCAGTGTCTGAGCCGGAATAAGTCCCAGATTCAGACTTGTCTCTTCCAGAGTTATATATTCATCTGCACAGCCAATCGTCATCACTGTCTCTTCTGCATCTTCCATTCCCAGATTCTCTACATCCAGTGAAATCGAGGTACTTTCACCTCCATCGATCACATCATCACCTCCGCTCATCACTTCATAAGCATCAAGTATCAGATAAGCACCTTCATTAGGGATCACCTGCACCTGTGTGATTATTGGCATTAGATTCTGTCCGGTTATAGTAAGATTTGCCATACATGGTTCATCAAAAGGTAAATATTCCAGATTGAGAACTCCGCTGTCATCCACAAGCCCCACGCCCATGATCTCTCCATCATAAGTTAATGCCACATAAGAATAAGGCTCGCAGGTTATTTCCATACTATTTAATCCCAGAAGTAATTCTTCCGGATATTCTGCTTCGTTTTCTTCTGCTTCACTGAAAAATACACTTAAGGATGGGTCTCCCATTAAAGCATATATCTCCCAGTAATAATTCATCATGCTGCCGCCTTCTACAACTGCCAGATTACCTGCCATAATATAGGCAAAACCTACTGTGTACCATTGCAGAAATTCTTCATCATGATCATGCCACATCCCGTCATAAGCTCCCGCACCAGTAGTTTCATATGTAGGATTAGTCACTACTGCTCCAGCTCCAACGCCCCACCAGTAATCCTGATCCCAGTAAGTGGAATTTGTTCCACCCACGTAGCCTATAGCACCTTTATTCTCTGCCCGCAGCCACGCTTCACCAAAACATGTCCCTACTTCAAACTTATTAGTCAAACAGCAGTTAGCTACTGCAAAACAATACTCCCCTTCATTTTCAAGACTATTTACATTACTGATCGTAAAGGATGGGTCTGCCCAGGAATCCTGACTGCCATGGGCTGTATAATTGATATATGATACTCCATCAGACACGTCCTGAACTATATTGGCTGCATTATTACCAGAATCCGGATACAGATATGTATGGGATGTTAAACCATGAGCTTCATTAAAATAATAAGTTGTCCCATAATTGATCTGTCCATTGCCCCAGGTGCTGCCATGACTGGCATCCATACCGGCTATCATTACTACTTCATTTAAATAGCTCGGATCTTCCATCGCATACATCTCATATTCCAGGGTCTTATCTATCTGTGGCTGTAATTGAGCCGTATTCTGGGCACTGAATCTGCCATAATAGATTTCCGGCATGAAATCTGTTCCTTCCAGACGGACATAATTCAAATCCGTTACATGACTGCCCTCACTGCCGTTATAAGCCGGTATCTGCTGAGTGTCTCCCACAAATAGTATAAAACTGGGTGCCGGGTCTTCAGGAGATGCTTCATCCCATAAGCCCTCGATATAACTGTGGATCAAACTCGTTGTGCTGCCTATCTCATCAGTATAGCTCACTATTACATCATAACCCTGTGTTGTCTTCCAGTCAATAAAATCTGCTAACTGATCTTCAAACATCCGGTCGGAAATGATCACATATTTGATCGGATAGCGGGTTAGATCATCACGCATCTCATATCTGTGATAATTTATCACCTTCTGAGCATAGATAGGTTCAAAAACCGGTGACCAGGTTCGGCTGCGAAGCTCTGCCGTAGCCAGTGCATCTCCACCAGTATATTCAATATTCAGATCTATCGCTGTATATACCTGTATCTCATTAGTAACCGGATTATAACGCACTGGATTAATATTCACCACAAATAAACGTAACCCGCGTAAAATACCCAGTTCCTCCACATTTGCCAGTTCCATTTCAGTAAAACTATTCTGACTGTAAATCGCCGGATCATAAATAAATTCCACATCAGCTGCAGTTTCACTCTTAGATAATGGTGGCTGTGACGGCATCACCTGATTGCTTATTCCATAAGCTCCCAGTTCATACTGCTCAATTTGAAAATCATTTACCCGTACACTCACTTCCGCTCCAACTGGAACACTGAATATTCTGCGTACTTTTGGTAATCGCGGTGCACCAATTTCATTTGTACTCGTAAATCCCGCTATCGATAAATTTACAAATTCACCCGCCTGAGTGCTCACATCAAAAAAATCAACCTCATTAATGTTTACACTTAATCCCAGATTGTTGTCACTTTCTTCTGTTAAGGTTACCCCCGTAACTTCTCCAGATACTGGTATAGCTCCCATACTGCCAGTCAATAAGACTCCTATCGACAGCATCAGAGCTATTAAAATACTCTTTCTCATACTATGCTCCTTTATAATTAAATTCTTATAAATAACTTTCCTTTATATATTAAGCAAGTTTCATACCAATTCCCCCGAATTCAGATAGGATTGTTAATATATTTATTTTTCAATGAGTTAAACAATCCGTTCTCATTCAGCCGCACCATTAAACCCATTGTATGCAGTAGGCTTTTGCATAGAGTGCTAATCCCGATCTATCGGGATGAGTACAGAGAAGTTAGAAAATGATCAGTGAATATTTTTTATATTTATTATCATTCTCTATCTTATTCTGTGCCATAAACTTGGTGCTATTTGTGAAATCCTACTGCATAATATGGGTCTAATAGTCAATCAGGTGATCTTGTCAATAATGTCTATAATGTCTATATTGTCTATATTGTCTATATTGTCTATATTGTCTATATTGTCTATATTGTCTATAATGTCTATATTGTCTAACCAGTCCATGATGTCTATTTACCCAATCCCTTTATTCCAGTGACAGTTTAACTCAATAACTTTAGTTAACTTAGCTGTTTGTTTAGTCTCTCTAATTTACCGTATCTTATTTTCCAGTTCTTTCACTCTATCACGTAATTCTTTTATGCGGAATTCCCTGCCGCTGAAGAGTCTATTCATCCGCTCCAGTTCCTCATTTTTATCTAACAGCTGCTGGGTGCGTTCTTTGACAAGCTCTTCCAGTTTCTGGCGGTGCTTATTCAGCTCAATCTCAGTTTCCTTGCGTTTGGTGATGTCCTGTATAGTCTGCAGAGCACAGGTGATATTGCCGTTTTCATCTTTGAAAGGTACAGCAGTGCAATAATACCAGCGTTCCAGAAAATACCTGTCTAAAAAGACTTTTTCTGATTCCAGTGCATCTTTCTGCAAAGTGGAACGCTGCCAGTTATGGATATTATATTTAGTGATTGTAGCTTCATCAGCTTCATCCAGTACCAGATCAGCCAGCAGAGGACGTGCTTCTTTATGCATCACTTTCCAGTGATCAGAGCTGCCTTTCATTACCGCAGCAGGTAGAGCGGTAAGCTTTTCCAGTGCCTGATTCCAGTGGGTGATCTTATGCTGTTTATCAATTACAAAAGCCGGTATGGAAAAGCCTTCAATAATCTGATTAAGTTTTATCTCATTGGCAAGTAATGCGCGGGTCTTTTCATCTACGCTTTCCAGCAGGAGCAGTTTATCGTTTCGCAGTCTGTCTTCTGTTTGCTTTATCCGCAGCAGCACATCTACTTGAGCTCCCAGTTCATAAGGGTCTATTGGTTTGGTAAAAAAAGCATCAGCCCCATTTTCCAAGCCTTTTATACGACTCTGGGTATCCGTCTTAATCGCCGTGAGCATCAGGATAGGGATGTTTGCTGTAACCGGATCAGATTTAAGACTTTTACAAGTCTCATAACCGTCCATTCCAGGCATGAATATATCCAGGATTATTGTATCTGGTTTGTATTTGTGAGCTAATTCAATTCCCTCCTGACCCGAAAGTGCGGTGATTACCTCACAATCTGGCTTCAAATGGTTCAATAAAGCCTTGATTGTCACCAGGTTATCCGGTTTATCATCTACTACCAAAATCACTGACATTATTCCCTCCCATATACAATAATAATTCTTTATTTAATCCACTTGGTTATTTTTCTTAGTAAAAGCACTGACTCAATAGGTTTTGCCAGATAATCATCACAGCCTGCTGCCAGTAATTCCTCTTCATCATCATCACCAGCCCTGCCAGTTACGGCAATAATAGGAATATGAGCAGTTTCCTCAGCTTTTTTGAGCATACCTAAAAGTTCTATTCCGCTCATGCGCGGCAAATTAATATCCAGCAGAATCAAATCAGGTATCTGAGTGACGGCGATCTGCAATCCAGTTATTCCATCCAATGCCTTAATGACCGTGTATTTATCAGGAATTATCGCCTGCATAGTTACCATACTATCAAGATTATCCTCTATGACCAGAATGCGGGGTTTAGCTGCTGAATCAGGAATTTCCTTTTCCCTTTTGTGAGTTGTGAATCGTGAGTCTTGAGTCGAACGGGTGATTGCCGATTCAAACTGATGATGCAGCATCAAATTTATCTTGTACAATAAACCTTTCAGATCAATATCATCCTTATGCACAAGCTGCTGTACATTATTCTCGCTTAGTCTTGCCATATCGTTTTTATCAAGGTCTTTGGCAGTTAGTATCAAAACCGGCAGATGCTGAGTAACCTTTGTGCTTCTAATCTTTTCCAGCACCTCAAAGCCATCTATTTCCGGCATCATTAGATCAAGTATGATGCCGTCCGGGATAGTATGCTGCACATATTCCAAAGCTTCTCTGCCATTTCTGGCAATTGCCACTATGTAGCCTTTGCGTTCCAGCAGATTGCTCATCTGGATTATGACAGATTCATTGTCTTCCACTACCAGCAACCTGGTTGCTGCAGTTTCTTCAGAATCATCAATTTCCTTCAATTCAAGCGGCATTTCATATTTATAAAATACCTCTTTGATATCTCCAGAACCTTGCACCGGAATCATCACGGTGAATGTAGTTCCCATACCCAATTCACTGTCCACTTCGATATATCCGCCCAGCAGTTTTACCAGCTTACTGGATATTGCCAGCCCCAGTCCAGTTCCTTCATAATTCCGCGAATTACTGCCGTCTATCTGCCGGAATTCTTCAAAAATATATGCCAGATTCTCGGGTGCAATACCTATTCCGGTATCTTTGATCATAATTTTCACTTTATGATCTTCTACTCCGGCAGAAACATGCACATAGCCGGTTTCAGTAAATTTAACCGCATTACCGATAATGTTCTGGAGTATCTGATAAAGCCTCTTTTCATCTGTTTCTATTTCCAGCTGAGTCTCAAATAATTCCAGCCTGATTTCTGTTTCTTTCTGGTCAGCCAGCGGCTTCATCAGGTCACAGATATTTTCCAGCACCGTATTAACAGAAACTTTTGAATAAATTAAATCCACCTTCCCTGCTTCGATCTTGGAAAGATCAAGAATATCATTGATCTGCTCCAAAAGCCGTCTGCCATTACGCTCAATGATCGCCAGATATTTCTGCTCTTCACTGTTCAGCTTCTCTTTTGTCTGCTGCTGTAATAATTCCGATAATGCCAGCACAGAATTAAGTGGAGTACGTAATTCGTGGCTCATGTTAGAGAGAAATTCACTCTTCAGTCTCGTTGATTGAAGCACCTGCTGCTTCTGTACTTCCAGCTCCTGATTTTGCTCCCGCAATTCCGTGGCATTCTCCTGCAACTCCTCTGCCTGATTTTTTAGTTCCAGTGCTTGTGCTTCCAGCTCCTCTTTCTGAGCTTCGAGCTTTGTATTACTGTATGATAGACTCTGGGCAAGCATACTTGTTTTCTCGCTGTGCAATATATTGGAATAAGACAGATTTATGGCATTCCAGGACATATTTAAACTGTCCAGACATTCGTCTGTATAGTTGTGAATAGCTGCCAAAGAAATTAACGCCACTACCTTATGACTTGAAAGAACCGGAATCGTGATTATTTCCCTGGGCTTCAGACTGCCTGCTACTGTGAGATACTCAAATATACTATCTTTAGCTATATTCTTGAAATGATAAATTCTGCCGGCAGATATTGCTGTGCCAAATTCACCTTCCGGCTGCTGGGCATCAAATGATACTCTTAAATCACTATTTACCCCTATCGACAGCTTGTGCTCAAACATCTGGATATTTTCATTCAAAACATAAAAAGCACCCATGACAGAATCGGTTATTTCCATTAATATCTGCAGCAATCCTTCCGCATATTCCTTCTGGCTGGATTTGCCGATCATTTCTCCTGAGATCAGACTCACCCCTTTCTGAACCAGCACCTGCGACTCAATAGCCGCTGCCATCACATTCACAGACTTTGCCAGCGAACCTATTTCATCGTGAGTGACTACATTATTGCGGACACTGTAATCACCTTGTTCGATTTTTGCTGCCATTCTCTTTAAAGATACTAAGGGCTCTGATATCGTTCTACTGATTAAAAAACTGGAAACCACTATCACTAGTGAGGTCAACCCTATCAGCAGAAGAAATTCCATAAATAGCTTGTGTATAGGTCTCTTGATCTCCCGCATATCCTGCTTACAGACAAATCCCCAGCCCGTGGCAGGTATATGTGTATAGGCAGCCAGCACTTTTTCACCCCGATAATCTTTTGCCTCGATTATTCCCTTATTTCCTATTGCCGCCTGTCTGGCAGGCTCAGCATCAATGTGCAGCAGAAGCTGGGCATTATCATACCAGCGCAATTTATTCAATGCCACCTGATCTTTATTCACTATCAAAGTTTCACCACTCTCACCTAATCCTATCCGGTTCTGCAATACCTCATACAAAGAATAGTCCAGATTAACCCGTACTGCTAATATTCCCACCAGATGCTCGCCATTATGTTGCCTGCACAGAACCGGGACAGAAAAAGCCATGGAATATTTATTTACTTCCTCAGAATAATAGATGTCTTTGATTTCAAGTGAACGCGATTTTAGGGGCTTGGTAAAATAAGCATTCCTGGATTTATCTGCTCCTTCATGGTCCATTTCCGTAGAAATTACCACTTTGCCGGTTTCGGGATGCATGATTAATATCTCGTTATAATCAGGAAAATTCTCCTTATAATACTGCAGTATTTCTCGAGCTTCAACTATTATCTCAGGATTTAACGCTCCATTATGGTCATCTCCCGTGACTCTTTCCAGATCAGTTAATTTAATGTCATTGGCTATTACCAGCAAATCTCGGCTCCGTTCCGCCAGCCAATTCGTCAGTTGGAGAACTTTCAGATCACGGATTGCTTCCAGTTTGGCATAGCTTTCCTTTTTCAGTTCTGATGTCTGCTCAATGTAGGTGAAGATGGCAGTAAAAACCATCGGAACAAGAGCAATCAGCAAAAACCAGAACGCCAGTTTATTTTTGATCTTACGAAATTTATTATTCATTTCTTATTCTCCCTTGTAATACTCTCAACCATTCTTTCGATATATTTTACTCAATGGTGCCACCTGCTTCATACTGCCTTGATATCTTTCCAATATGCTTTCGGCTTCTCCCAACATCAAATATCCGCCCAGATTCAAAGAATCATAAAGACGCTGCTGCATCTTGACCTGATACCTGCTGTTATAATATATCATCACATTGCGGCACAATACGATATCAAAATTACCATAAATACTCATAGAAGGCACTTTTATATTACTCAACTGGTCGTGAAACGAAAAATTTACTATCTCTCGGATGCTGGGCTGCAATTCAAATCTGTCTTCATGAGTAATAAAATACTTGTTCAATAAACCATACTTCACTTCTTTCAGAGAATCTGTTTTATATATCCCCTGACGAGCTCTTTCCAACACTTCAGAATCTATATCAGTGGCAAAGATTTCTACTGCACATGGTGTCAAAGACATTAGCTCAGCTACAAGAATTGCCATACTATAAGGCTCCTCTCCAGAAGCACAACCCGCTGACCAGATTCGCAATGGCTCTTTTTGCTCCGCTTTATTCTGCATCAAATAACCTATCACGCGGTTGATGATCTCAAAATCTAGCGGATTACGAAAAAAACTGCTGACCTTGATCGTGAGTGACTGCATTAATAGCTCACACTCTTCTGGATGAGATTCAATGTAACTGTAATAAGTCTCCATATTTGCTGTTCCAGTTGCAGTTATCCTCATCTCGATCCGACGATTTATCATTTCTGGTGAACAACCCAAAAAATCATAATCACTCTCCTGACGTAACAAGTTCAATATCTTGCCGATATTCTCTTTCATTTAATCCCCTGATCCTAACTACTATTGTTTTTTTTCTGCTTACCTGACTTATGTTGTCAAGATAAATTAAATCAGTTCTGAACTTCAAATTATAAGATTGAACAGTCTCAGGTTATATGCTTCTATGAATATAATATTATTTACCTGATTTCTTTATATTTGCTACGTTCTGTCTGGATTTTACTAATTTATCACATTTTACCACTATTTTTGGAATTTTAAGTTACTATCAGAAAATTATCTCATTCCAAAAAGCTGATTTACTGATTCTCCCCCGAAATCACCTATAAAATAGTAATCTCTGCACCTAGATAACTCACCCACATCCTGCAGCTGCTTTTTAACCTGCCTTATGCCTGAAATTTATACCGTTGTTCTATGATCACGATTGTGTGTTTGACGAGAAAGCTCCCTTCGGGTAAATTCGCAAATGATGTAAGCAAATTGAACTTGGTAGATGCAGGAAGCTAGTGTTTGCTTAAGAAAGGATAAGTGTCTGCAATTAATAAATTGACGTCAGGAAAATAGATAAATAAATTGCAAATGTGAAAATCTGACGTCAGTGGGTATATTAATCTTGACAAGAAATATATACCAGTTTACATAGGTGCTGTCGTCAAAGGGGAGTGAATGGAGAAGAAAAAGAAAGAATTTAAGCTGATAAATAACATGAGAGTTCACCGTTTTCATACCGGAGAAATGACTCAGGCGACCCTTGCCGATAAAGTGGGAGTATCCCGGCAGACCATTATCGCTATTGAAAAAGGGAAGTTTAATCCTTCCGTCTTTCTGGCAATGAAGATAGCGAGAGAATTCAGGTGCCGAATCGAGGATATTTTCAAACTGGTCAAGGAGGATAAAGAAGATGATTAAGCAGTTTTTCTTTGAGATAATAGTTGGGATTGTGATCTTACTTGCCACCTATTTATTCGGGATGGTGGGATTCTGGGGATTTTTCCTGCTGGCGGCATATCCGTTTTTCTTTAAGATTAAGAATTTTGATGAACGCGAATTATTACTGCTGCACCAGGCGGATACCCTCACACTCAGCATGCTGCTCATGGTTCTTATCCTGCTTTATTATTTTTCCGGCAGCAATTTCGGACAGATAAATATTGGCAGAAACTGGCTGCAATTTGCTGTATTGTCTTTTCTGATCACTCATGGAGCTTCCGGAATATACATTTTCCGCTCAGATCATGAAGATGACGACGAGGAGTAAAAATATATAAGTTGCCTTTTTAGATTTGAGCAATGATGCCACATTCCATGATTCAGGATTAGAACATTATAACTAACCTGTTTAATTCAACTTAATCCGACATGTTAAACTCAAACATTACGATGAGGCAAGAACATTCACTGGTTTTGTATAATGACAGATTTAACCTTTTCCTATGATTATAATTTTAGTTTAAAAATTAAAAACTTGACACGTCATAAATAAATTCGAAGATTAGAAAAAATTAAATGGTTAAGTGTGGGTATAATTCTACGTGGAGAATTATGATATTTGAAGAGAATAAGCGGTGAGGTCAGGATTATGAGATATTGGGATATAAAAGGGAGATTAAGATAAATTTTTTCCGCTAACAATTTATAGAATCATTAACCCAAAGAAACTGGAATCTGCCTGACGTTTGCTGACAGCAAGTATCTGGGAGATAAAAAATGCTCGATAAGCAAGGGGCGAAACCGTCCAAAATAGGTAACGAAGACGCTAAAAATCTACAGGTATTGATTTTAGAAGACAGCCGCACAGATGCTCTTCTTATGGAGAGAGAATTGCAGCGCCGCTGGCAGGGTATCAGATGTGAGACTGTCAGTTCAGAAGCAGCCTATTTATCAGCATTGCATTTTCAGGGTTGGGATTTGATCTTATCTGATTATAAGATGCCGGATTACAACGGATTACAAGCCTTGGAGCAATTACAGGAATTAGACATTGATATACCATTTGTACTCGTATCTGGATTTCTGGATGAAGAAGTAGTTTTACAGGCAGTGAATCTGGGAGTACGTGATTATTTACGAAAGGATAATCTGGAGCGCCTGGTACCTTTAGTCGAGCGAATACAACTGGAGAAACGGTATCAGTGGCGGGAAGCCAGAATCCGACAGTATCAGAGCTTTTTGATCGAGTTACTTGAACTGCTGAACAGCAGTCAGAATATTGAGCAGGTTTATCAGGAGATCGTGGAATGGATTCGGGAATTTGGTATGTTTCGGGCAGTAGGTATTCGTTTAGTAGAGTCTGATCATTTCCATTTTAAGGCAATGAGTGGATTCCAGGAAATGGAGAAAAGTAAAACTCCAGGCAGTATTTCACAACCGGATTTTGTTAAAGAAGAGATAATTTCCGATATGATACACGAATGCCTCAAAAATCGTGATTCCGAAGAAACCAGCGGAAATTCACAATACTGGTTAAATGACCTCGCGGATTATAAAGATTTTATCATGAAGTTTCCTGACTTGAATTCTGATGAAAAAATGTGGGTACTATTAAATTATCAAAGCGTAGCTATCTTGCCATTTCACCAGAATGGAGAACTTTCCGGCCTACTGCAATTAGTGGGAGTAAAAAAAGATAAATTTGATGAAGACCTGGTAGAATTTTATCTGAAGGTCTGCAATGTGATTGAAATAGCCAATAATCGCAGTGTGATGGAACAAACCTTGTGGGAACAGGGAGAAATGATTCGCCGGGTGATTGAGCACAGCTCTAATGTGATCTTCTTGATGACCCCGGATTTCCACTTAAGCTACATCAGCGAGCTGGTAGTGAAACTTTTTGGCTATTCAGTTGAGGAATTACAAACTAACTGGGTTGATAAGCTCACAACTAATCCACTTAATCAGGCTGGACTGAAAAAAACGCGTAAGTCATTGAAAGAAGGCACGTATCAGGGACCATTCAAACTGGAATTTATGAGTAAATCCGGCGAAACTATGCTGGTGGAAGTGAATTATACACCAATGCGAGAGAATGGCAGGATTGTAGAAATAGTGGGAACATTGACGGATTTAAGCAAACTGAAACGTTCCGAGATTGCCGTTCTGGAACGTGACCGGCAATATACTAATCTGGTGAGTAAAGCAAAAGTCGGAGTAGCCATTGATGATAAAGCCGGTAATATTGTATATCTGAATGATACTTTTGCTGAATTATTTGGCTACCAGCGTAATGAGCTGAGTTATATTCCGTTCAGTAAGATTATCCATGAAGCTGACAGAGAAAAGATGAAATATTATCATCAAATGCATATACAGGGTAAGGGTGAAGAAGACCGCTATGAATTGCGAGGAATTCGTAAAGATGGGACAATCATCTATAATGAAGTTAATGTGGACATCATACGCAATAACAACGGTGATTTTCAAGGTACCCGCATTTATCTCTGGGATATTACAGACCGTAAACGAAATGAGATACTCCTGAACACTATGTATCAGATAGCTCAATCTATCCATAAAACAGAGAATACTGCTGAACTGTTTGAAGAGATCAGAATGCTTCTCAGCTATGTGATGGACACCACAAATATATTTATCGCCTTATACAATCCCCAAACGGATGAACTCACTATTCCCTTGAGTGCTGATAGTGAAGATGAGATTGAATGCTATCCGGCTGGTAAGACTTTATCTAAGTATGTGATAGCACAAGGGAAAGCAGCCCTTTTATATGAAGCGGACATGGACATTTTGACGGCAAATGGCGAAATTGATCTGGTGGGAAAACCCTCCAAGGTGTGGCTGGGTGCACCGCTGGTTTATAAATCTGAGATCAGCGGAGTGATCGTGGTGCAGAGTTATGATAATCCCAATTTATATACGCAGCGGGATTTAGAAGTTCTGGAATTTGTCTCCGATGAGATTGCCTCGGCATTGAAACGTAAGCAAATGGATGAGAAATTGCAGATTACCTTAGCCGAATTGCAGGAATCAGAAAAGAATCTCACCAGGGAAGTGGAAAAAAAGGTCAATGAACTCCGGGAAAAAGACATCACTCTGGAGCAGCGGTCTCGCCAGGCAGCTATTGGAGAAATGATTTCCCGCTTAGGGCATAACTGGCGTCAGCCCTTGAATACTATTGGTTCCATTGTGCAATCAATTGGAGATGCCAATGATTTTGATGATCTCACCGATGAATTGCTGGAAGAGAAAATCGGAAATTGCCTGCAAACAGTGAAAGAGCTCTCATCTCAAATTGATAAGCTGCGCTTTATTTACCGCTGTGATGATGTTTTAGAGGATTTTGAGGTCTGTGATGTAATGTCTGAAGTGATAGATTCTAATCAGAACAGGTTCAAAAATAATCTGATTGATTTGATCTATGAACAGGGAGATTCATATATTTTGTATGGAGCTCGAAGTGAATTTCATCAGGCTATCAATTATGTATTATCTAATGCCTTTGAAATTTTGCTGGAACGCAAGGTTGAGAAACCCTGGGTGAAAGTGAAGCAGCAGGTCTGCCAGGGCGAATTGCTGATCAGTATCAGCGATAATGGCGGAGGTGTGGATGAAAAATTGGGGGAAAAAATATTTGAGCTTTTCATTTCTACAAAAAGTAAATTAAATAATACCGGCTTAGGACTAAATTTAGCTCGACTGATCATTGAGCAGCACTTAAATGGCAGACTGATTCTCGTGAATAAACCGGAAGGAGCAGAATTTGTATTTAAGCTGTCGAAACAGACAGCAGATTCAGAAAAAATAGAAGCTAATTAATAGACCGTTGACAGACAAACTTGTCTCACTTTCTTTTTATTTAACACAGGAGCTTTTAATACTATTGATCAAATAAGTAAAATCTGACCCACTAACAGTTTGTTTATTGCCAGAAGCCCACCGGTTCGATGTCTAATACCAAACCGCTATCAATTATATTTATATCCAATTAAAATGAGTCATTTTCCTCATTTTTGATTTTTCTTTATTCAATTCGACTAACGCGATTACAAGCCTTTGCTCAACTTCTTCTATACTTTTAAAAACTCTGT
>JAIPGP010000040.1 GCA_021735645.1 Candidatus Cloacimonadota bacterium | reverse complement strand
CGCTACGGCTTACTTACCGATTCAAAGAGCTTTGATTATTCCATTACTGGAGATAACCATCTTTTTCACTTCCGGCTGAACAGAAAATTAACCGGACTGGACTTTCACCAGTTAGAGGCACACCACTTCGTGACGCACCCGACCACACTGACCACACGGAGAATGTAATGTTAAGATCGAGGGCATGTTAGATGTAGATCAAATTTTCCAGTTTGATGGAAATAAAAGGCTTAATCCGGGAGGATTAAGCTACATAAAGCAATTCAATTTTAACCACCGACCACACTGACCACACGGAGAATGTAATGTGAAGAACGAGAGCATGTTAGATGTAGATCAAACTTTCCAGTTTGATGGAAATAAAAGGCTTAATCCGGGAGGATTAAGCTACATAAAATGTAAGAATTGTTTAGCCGCGAACAAACACGAACAATATTGAATAAGGGAATGATAAGAGATGATTGATCTGGATTTGCTGAATAAAAATATCAAAGAAAAATAAAATACGGGGCATGTATTAGGGAAAAAGTGTAAAAATGTGACCGACAATTTTCTAAAATCAATAATAAGCATTGCGTCATAAATATGTGTCACATTTTAACGCAGTAATTTTGAATTATATACGGCGAGAAGAGCTTCAATATCCTTTGATATTGAAGCGATGAACAACGCAGATAGAATTTAAAAGAACAAGTTAAAAATCACAGATATTTATGAGGTAATGCTTAAGAAGAAATGTAAAAATACCGTGAGTGGAATACCTTTTCTTTTTGCATCTTGCTTTTTTTAAAGATTGACGCAATGCTTATTCCTGAGCGGTAAAAAAAATATGCTAAATTTGTTGCCAGAATTATCAGGTCAGCAAAAAATACAAGTAATAATAATGGATGGGGAAAAAATGCCAAAGCAGAGCAGCTATTTTTTACGTTACGTGAAATCCACGCAGCCTTACTGGAAATATCTTTCAATTGCGCTGGCAATGATGCTGGTGATTGTATGGATACAGACGATGTTGCCTCGATTTTTTCGAGATATAATAGATGTTTATATACCAGAAGGTGATTTTGAGCCATTAGCCAGAAGCGCAGTAGTTCTGGCAGGGCTTTATCTTATTCGGATGGGTGCTTTTATCTGGCGAAATAACCGGATGCTCAATTTTGGGTATCATTATATATATGATCTGCGGAACAAGCTGATGCATCATTTTCAATTACTCTCATTTATCTACTTTGATGATAATAAAACAGGAGATATCATGAATCACATGCTGGATGACGTGATGAATACGGAAATGATGACCACTAATTCGCTCATCTATCTTCTGGAAGACCTGCTGCTGATCCTGATCATAGGAACAATACTAATGTTTATGAATTTCAAGCTGGCGTTGATTTCCATCATGATACTGCCCGTATATGCCTTGGTACATAAATATTTCCGGCGAAACATCGGTGAAATGAACCGCTCAATCAGAGAGAATTATGCCCAGCTATCCAGCGAGTTTCATGACTCCATTGCCGGCATCAGGGTTGTTCGTGCCTTTAATCTTGAACAGGAAAGAATGCAGCAATTTAATAAATATCTCGAAGAAGACCGGCGTCTGCGGATAAAGACTTATACATTCAATGCTCTTTTTGGCGGGTTAACAGAATATTTGACTTTATTTGGTATTTTGCTGGTTTTGAGCATGGGCAGTTATTATGCGATACGCTATGGAACAATGACCACAGGAGAGATCGTAGCATTTTATACATACCTGGGTTTTCTATATAATCCCATAATCAGGTTAAGCAGCACTACTGCAATAATCGAAGCCGGAATGAGTTCCATCCAGCGAATATATGCTGTGCTGGATACCATACCGCAGCCCCCGGAAATTGTCTTTCCCGTTATTCCGAAAGGAGCTGCCGAAGGCGCTTTTCAATTTGAAAATGTCACTTTTTATTATGAAGGAACAAATCAGGCAGCCTTGCAGGACTTAAATATCAGCATTTCTCCTGGGAAAACCATTGCCTTGGTGGGAGCCAGTGGCAGTGGGAAAACAACTGTATTTAACCTGCTGATGAGATTTTATGATCCTACGGCAGGGAAAATTCTGCTGGATGGGATAAATATAAAAGAACTGCAGATTTTCTGGCTGCGGCAGAATATATCTTTAGTTATGCAGGAAGGCTTTTTATTCTGGGGCACGATCCGGGAAAATATCCGCTATGGTAGAATAGGTGCCAGTGATAGAGAAGTAGAAGAAGCTGCCCGGATGGCTAATGCTGATGATTTTATCAAAAAGCTTCCTAATGCTTATGATACACCGCTGGCTGAAAGAGGTGTTGTATTATCAGGAGGTCAAAGACAGAGGATTGCCATTGCTCGAGCGATTCTAAAAAATGCCCCAATTTTGCTAATGGATGAAGCAACTTCTGCACTTGATAATGAAGCGGAAGTGAAAATACAGCAGGCGATCAATCAACTTGCCAGAAATCGAACTACCTTTATAATTGCACATCGACTTACCACTGTGCAGAATGCTGATGAGATACTCGTGCTCAAAGATGGCTGCATAATAGAACAGGGCAGTCATGCAAAACTGCTCGCTGCGAGGGGTGAATATTACAGATTATATAATGCCCATGAATTTCTGAACCGGAAACCGTAATAAGTCACCACCATAAATATAAGACCTATAGGACTTATAGGACCTATAGGTCTTATAAAAAACCTCAACCCAACTCTCTAAATATCTACCCGCACTCCATCAACCAGAATAGATGGGAGCCAGCTTGAGCCGGTAGCATAAAGCGTGTCTTCCACAGCATCAACCTTTTTCAGGATTTGATAGATATTTCCCGAAACCATTCCTTCCTTGAGTCTGCCGATTATCCTGCCATTTTCCACATACAATGCCGGAGCTACACCAATGGAGAAATCTCCATTAGGCAGGTTTCCGCTATGTGCTCCCAGAATACTTTCCAGTATCACACCTCTTTTCATACCTTTCACCATATCCTCAAAGCTGTCATGCCCGGGAGTCATCTGCAAATGATGCAGCGCAGGAGCCGGCAGAGATGTCATAGAAGCTCGAAAGCCATGTCCGGTAGGCCTTTCATTTAATCGGGAAGCATAATTCAGGTCATTATATCTTTTTTCAAATACTCCATTCTGGATCAGATTATGCCGATGACAAACGACTCCTTCATCATCAAAAGGACGAGAGCCCGGAAAACGCTCATCCAAAGGATCAGAATGAAAGTTTAATTTCTGATCAAATATCCGCACTCCCTGCTTATCAGCAATTGGTGTGATCTTATCATAATAACTGCGGGAACTGATACCCAGTGAAATCCGCCAGGTGAGAGCATACATAGTGGCAGGAGTAAATAATACCTGCATAGCACCACTCTCAGGATGCACAACAGACCTGCCTGCCTGATACTTTTCAATCAATTTATCAAGGATTACTTTATCAAATTCCCGAAAGCCCATATTCATCAGGCAATAGCTTATCCCGGAAGCACTTCCCGGATACATCAGACTGAAATAGAGGTAATAAGTACTGTTTATATGGGTAAGATTTGTGCCATGACTATTCATCAGTTCAATGCTGCTGATATTTTTGCCGGCATAAATCTCCGTCTCTGCATTTGTGTGCTGCTTAATATAGTTATTCACTCTCTGGCATTCTTCTGCGATCACACCTGCATTCAGCTGTTCAATCCCGGGATTATAGCTTTCCAGCGCTTCCACCAGGGGACTGTGTGGAAACTGGTAACCTGCAGCAACACCGCCCAATAAGGAGTTTTCAGCGTTTTTTATCAGATCTTCATTTGATTGCAGGTTACGTGTATAGGCAAAGCCCAGTTTCTGGTTACGGATCACCCGCAGACTAATAGCCGATTGAATGCTGTTGTCAATATTTTGCAAAGCCGAATTCTGTAACTGCATTTGCGTAGAAGTTTCCTTGATCCGGTAGGTTTCCACCTGGTCAAAATTATCTTTTGCAGAATCTAATAAATTTCTCATTAGTTACCTCCGATCACTAGATTATTTACAATGATTTGCGGGCCACCAAAGCAGGATCGAATATTGGTTTGTCCCTTTCCACAGCCACCTCGTTTGGTGAATTTCAGGTCATCACCAATTGCTGTAATATTCTGCAATGTTTCATAGAGATTACCGGAAACATTAATATCCCGCAGCATTTTGCCCAGCTTGCCGTCTTTAACTTCGTAACCGTATTGTGCTCCAAAAGTGAAACTATCACCAGCAGTTTGACCACCCTTGGGATCACAAAGATAGATTCCATTACCCAGCTTCTGCAAAAGCACTTCAAAGCTGTCTGTTCCTTTATCGATATAAATGGTACCCATACGGATTATGGGTGCATATCGGAAATCTTCTGCAATATTATGACCACTTACAGGTTCTGCAAAATCTGCCGCTGTCCGTCGTGAATGCAGACGCCCGGTCAGAACTCCGTTCTTCATCAGTTCCACTTTCCGCACCGGAACCCCTTCATCGTCATATTTATAATATCCCAAAAGTCCCTGCTGCGTAGCATCATCTATTATATTTACCAGATCAGAGCCCAGCTTATTGCCAATCTCCATCTTTTCCCGCATTGCCGGCAGTGATTCTATGAGGTCGGCTTCAGAAAAATGTCCAAATGCCTCATGCGTAAATACTCCCGTCATTAAATGATTCAAGATGCAATTATACTTCCCGCCTTTGACCGGTTCTGCACTCAGCAGATCAATGGCAATGCCTGTCCGCTTTTCAAAATTCGCTTCCTGATCCCTGATTTGCTGAAAACCATCACTGCCTCCGGCTGATATCCGCACATTCTGGATCACATTACCACGCTTGCTCTTGATATCTCCAGATAAGACAGTTGTCACCAGTTCCTCAAAAATCTCACTGCCTTCGCTATTAACAAAATACCTTTCTCTAATAACATCAGCATAAGTAAGATCGACGTTAATGATTTCTTTCTGCTGTAAAGGGATGCTGACGTATTTTTTCATAAGAGCAATCTTCTCTTCCAGACTCACCTGGCGCGGGTCTTCGATCAAAACCGGTCTATAGCGGTCTTTCACAATTTCCGCTTCAGCCAGAACTACTGGACTGGTGCGGTATTCTCCCATCACTGCTGCACTTTGCAACGCAGAGTTGATTGCATCCTCTGCATCTTCCCAGGCGGTGAAGGCAGCTGCTGCAAAACCTCCATCCTTTAATATTCGGATAACGTAGCCGTCTGTACGACTGCTGGTTACAGCCGTTAGCTCCTCATTACTGAATTGCAGAATGCCGGTGTCTTTTGTTTCATAGCGAATATCGGCATAATCGGCTTCTACTCTCTGCAATAAACTCTTTAATTTCTCAATCATAGCTGCTCCCATTTTCTTAGTATTAGTACATGTATAATTTCTACATTTTTCATTAAGGCGTCAAATAAATTCTTTCTGATTGCTCTATATTTTCTGGAGACTTAACAAACACTGTCAGTAAGAAAACCTCATTGATGGTTGAAAACCTTCCGAATGGCTGTTTCAAATGCTGGCAAAGGGCAACTCTACGGCTGCCTGGCTCCGTATTAGTTACCCTTAGTCTGGTGTCGCCCCTTATTCAACTACCTCCGAGTATAACGAGTGCGACGTCCATTCCAGATATCTATTAAATTTTGCTTCTTCATCTTTGTCTCCCTTACTTCACAAATCTAGCTTTGCGTTCATTCCATTTCTTCAAAAATTCTCTTCTTCTCATTTCTCTGTCCCCCAGTTCTTATTTTTACTTATTTCTATTGCAAGCTCCGTGCCAACCATAAATTATTCTCCTAATATTTATCAAAGTGCATACCTATATCTATGGTATTAAATGAGATAAATAAATAATTTCACCTCCTCCCAAACCCGAAAAAGCAGTGTCTCTTCTTATCATAATGATAAATCACCTTAAAGCCATTATCATTATGATAAAGCAAAGCATAAAAAAATGCACTGCTGTTTCGTCCATATAGGACCTATAGGACCTATAGGACTTATAGTACCTTGGGAATTTGGGGGGGGCAGGAGTATTATTCCGGTTATGGGTTAAAAATTTCTGACATGGCTGGATTATTTTCTTTTTTTACGTAGTTCCGGTTGTGAACATTGTGGACAGGGGTGAAAATAAAATAAGCGGGTATCAGGTGACGGGGGGCGGAGAAGTGACTGTTATAAAGGGTTCAGGTGATGACATATTATATGGAACGAATTATGCTTATTAATAAATAACGTCATAGAAGAAGAAATAAAAGACAGAGAAAGTTAAGGCTGCGAATAAGCAACATGATGGAAAGAAAACTTGACAAAGAAATAGTTAGTTGAGATTATTTGTTTTATAGAAGACACTATGAATACAGGAGGTATCCGATGAGAGTGTTGATGGTTGTTTTAATGTTTATCATGTTACCGGTATTACTGTCAGCGGAGTTTGAGCCGCTGCAAACAATTATTGATCTGGCAGGCGAAGACTGTTTTTATTTTGATAGAGATGGAGGCTGCAGTTTATCTGGAGCTTATGTAAGTTATGCGATAGTGAGAATCAATTTAACAGATGAAACAAGCTGTCTGGAATTATATCGATCCGATGATGGAGGAGCGAGTTTTAGTTCGAGCGAACTGGTCAGTTGGGCGAGTTTACCAGAGATATTAGATATGAACTGGTATCAGAAGCCGGAGAATTATTATCAGGAGCCGGTAGTATTAACATCAGAATCTGGCAGTTTGAAGATATTTTATGAAGATGTGGAAAGCGGAGCTTTGATGATGGCGAGTGCAGCAGAATACTGGGGCGTATTCGATATTGAGGCATCGCCATTTACGGATATGTATAATGACCCTTTTTTATGGCAGGATGGAGAGGAAATATGGAGTCTGGGTTTAATGCCCAGCTCCATTCCGGTATGTTGTTTTCAGAGTTATATGGGTAGGATGATCAGTGTGAATGCCAGCGAGGAAAACTGGGATGCTCTGAAGTATTGGGGACCAGATGTATTTGGTGGTGAAGTATTTACTAATTCAGACATTTGGATTCAACAGGCAGGTGGTGGTAGTAATAATGGGTGGCCCATGTTCCAGGCACTGGTAATGAGTGGTGGCACAATAATGGATTTTGCAACGGGAGCACCAGCAGTAAACAGTGCGCCTATGGACGAAATTTTTTGGGGAGGATACATAGAAGACTATGTGGAAGAGATGGGAGAAATAGAATTACCCGGGTTGGCGTTGGAAGTGCGTGAAAATGGTTTGATACTGGATAGTTCGGCGGATAGAGACATTTTTTTTGTTAAAATAGATGGCATTTCAGCAACCTGTCGATATGCTGATATTGAATATGAAGAGATGGAATTTACGGTATATAACAGTTATCCTGATCCGCTTCATCCTGAGTGGGCGATAGGTGATTCAATCTGGACTAATGTAGTGCAGGTACCTCATATCGATTGGGATGATGCTACCTTTAATGTAACTTTGATGGACGCTTCAGCCTTCTGTTATTGTGAGCTTTGGATAGAGGGCAGCGTGAGTGGGAATGTGACCTGGGCAAGTGCAGACACTGTTTATATCACAGATGACATCACCTATGAGAGTGTGGCATCTGGTGAAGAAGTTCCCTTTGATTGTCCAGACATGTTTGGTTTGATCTCGGAGAAGAGTATTTTGATCAAGTATAAGCACTGGGATCCGGATACAGGGGAAATTGAATCGCCCAATTGCGATGGAATAACTTTGTATGGTGCTTATGCGGCATTAGGAGTTGCTGACCCGAATTCTGCCTATCCGGGTTATGAAGAGGGCATTTTTAGTTTTGAATATCAGCATCCGCATGGCAGCACACCGGATTTTACAGGAGTGAGTCCTTTTACTGGCAATGACACATTATTCAGTTATATAGATTTTCATAAATATGTGATGCCACCGGCAGAGGGCTATACAGGTGATGCAGGATTTATTTTGCATTCCAATTATCCTGCTGTAGGATATTCTGCCTGCGGATATCCTTATGAGAACCCTGATTACTGGCAGGCAGATGTGACGCCATATGGCACGGAAAAGCCGTTTTATAATCCGGTGTGGCCAGAGAGCAGTGAAGATATCGTCTATGAACGGGGTGAGATAACAGTATTTGGTTCCATAGCACAGAGAAGGGGAGGTTTTTCGCATAGAAGTGGAACAGATCCATGCAATCATGATGATTATATAATTAATCATAGTGAGCATCTATATGGCGGGACGCATGAATCTGTTGGTTATGGCAAGGCATATCATAATGATGATAGGCTGGGATATGAGATATACCCGGTTGATTTCGTGGAGGTGGATAACTATTTCAAGCAGTACAGGAGTAATTCTAAGAGAAGTGATTTTGATTTGAGTGAAGTGGAAGAAATGGGTGATATGGAGATGAAAGCCTGGGAATATGTACAATTATTGACTGCTGATAATGAAGGAGAAGAATATGTGGCAATTATGTATCAGGAACCTTTTATTGTAGAGATAGTCTATAGTGAAGATGGTGAGATTAATAAGGAAATGGTGGGTTTAGAAGAATCGGGTTATGAAGTAAGAGAAGTATATCTGGAAGGTAACAGCATATTTATCGAGACACGGGAAATACTATACAGACATGAGTTGGGCAATAGTGACCCTGCAGAGGTAGTATTAGAGATATTAGAGCCGGAGGACTGGCATGGAGTGGAATGGAATGCCGCAGGAGACGGGCTACTGTTGAAGATAGGGGAAGGAGATAATACAATCAATATAGAGAGATATAATGAAGAGAGTGGAGAATTTGAGGAGCTGGTGAATTATGCTCTGCCTTCAGCTGAGATTCTTAATGAGATTTATGATGATCTGGAATTTGCCTATCGTTGCCAGGGCAATGGTGAGATACTGGCAAATTATTTGCAGCGAAAAGATGCCGAAGAATATTATCAGAAGCTGTATCAGATGCGGGGTGAGATCAGTATGTTACCGGCAGACGAAGATGACATTGTACCGCTGGCAAGTGATCTGAGCATATATCCGAATCCCTTTAATCCAGAGCTGACAGTGCATTATAATATAGAGAAAACTCAAGAAGTGCAGATAGCAATATATAATCTGAGAGGAGAAAAGGTGATTACTCTTGTGGATGAAGTATTGACTGCCGGAGCAGGGCAAAAGGTCTGGAATGGCAGAAATGCACAGGATTTACCTTGTGGAAGCGGAGTATATTTTGTGCAGATGAGAGCGGGAGAACAGCAATTTATGCAAAAGGCAGTATTATTGAAATAGGAGAAAAAATTGAAGAAAATTATCCAATTAATTCTGGTGATGGTTTTGGGTGCAGGGTTATGGGGAAACAGGGATGATATTTTAGAATTATCGGGGAAATCATTAATTGATTATGACCAGCTTGAAGCAGGCAGGATAATTTTGGAATTCAGTTTTGATGATGGTGAGGAGCAGCTAGTGAAAGGCCTGGAAACTAAGGAGCAGGAGCTGCCGGTGTATAGCCGTTTAGTGGCAATTCCGGCTGAGGGCAATGTAACTTTTGAGATTCTCGCTACAGAGCAGGAGACGCGTAAGCTGGTGTTGAACTATGAGAGTGAATCTGCTGGTGAGATTGTGAGAATAGGTGAGCCTGTGATCATGCGGGATGTGCGGCTGGTAGCAGTTACGTTTTGTCCATTTCAATATAATGCAGAGCAGGGCGAGCTTAATATCTATAATGATATCAATGTGGAAATATCAGTGTCTGGCAGTGGAGGTATAAACAGTAAAACAGTAATCAGGAAATCTTCCCGGGCTTTTGAAAATCTCTATCAATCTGTGATCTTGAATAAATCGGACCAGGGATGGTCTGGTTACGCAGGCAATGCTGAAACAGGTGGCAGGCGTGACGAGTACCAAAAGCCATCGCTCTTAATCATCTATCCTGATTATCCTGGAATGAGCGCAAATCTGGAGTATTTAAAGGATTGGAAGGAGCAGAAGGGCTTTGAAGTAAATATGTTGAACACCGGTGATATCGGGAATACAAATATAGCCATAAAGGCATATCTCCAGAATGCTTATGATAATTGGGACAATCCGCCGGAGTATGTGATTTTAGTTGGAGATGTGAATGGAGACATAGTGTTACCTACCTGGATAGAACTTGTAGATAATGGAGAAGGTGATAATCCATACTCGCTGCTGGAAGGAGATGATCTGATAGCTGATGTAATGATCGGCAGGTTCTCGGTGCATACTATTCTGGAACTGCAAACGATGATCTCTAAAGTAATACATTATGAGAAGCAACCTTATCTGGGCAATCTGGACTGGTATGAAAAAGCAATCATGTTTGTTTTTGGCGGAGCTTCAAAAATAGCCTGCTGTGAAGCGGTGGAATCTCATATTTTACATCATAACAGCAATTTTGAATTTACTGAGCTTTATAATGGTCAGTTAGAAGGTCCTTTTAACACCGCACTAAATCAGGGAAGCAGTTATGTGTGTATGCGTGATGAATTAACCATGAGCGGGTGGAATAATGAGAATATTGCTAACTTAACGAATGGCTGGATGCTGCCTTTTGCGACAATGGTAACCTGTCATTCCGGATCGATGAGTCTGGAAAGTGTAGCAGAGGAATTTGTGAAAGCCGGCAGCTCATCAAATCCTAAAGGCGGGATAGCAGCGCTTGGGACATCTACAGCAACAACATCCACCTGTTTTAATAATGCAATGACAGGGGGTGCATTTTATGGAATATTTGTGGATAATATCTATACTCCGGGTGGGGCATTATTGCGTGGCAAGCTGAATATGTATGAGCAATATCCCCAAAATCCGGATAATCATGTAGATAGATGGCTGCACTGCAATAATTTATTTGGAGATCCGTCTCTGGAATTATGGACAGGGGTACCGCAGCAGATGAACGTATTTTGTGAAGAAGAGTTTTCTTATGGTGCTAATAACTGGCAGGTATATATTTTAGACGAGCATGGAGCACCTTTAGAAGGTGCTTTGGTAACTGTGCGAGGCGAGGATTTTTATCAGACAGGATTTACTGATGTGTGCGGGATGTATTATCTTGAACAGACTGGAATGATGCTGGGTGAAGACTATGAAGTTACAATTACCAGTCATAATATGATACCATTTCTGGAAGAATTTAGCATGGTGCAAGCCGATTTAAGTTTTAGTCTTGAATTGATTGAGTTAAATGATAGCGGGGATGACGGCATTGCTAATCCAGGAGAAACAATTGGCTTGGGAATAGCGGTTCATAACAATGGAAATAATAATGCGGAGCAGGTGATAATGGAGCTGGAAACTGATTGTAGCGCTGTTGAAGTGCTGTGTGATGAAACCGAACTGGATGGCATGATCAGCGGAGGGACAGTATTGGATTCTGATTTGATGCTGATAGTGGATGATTCTGCCTTAGGCGGAATGAAGGTTCCGCTGCGACTGATATTGCGTTATGAAGATGAAGCCTGGACAGTGCCGGTCAATCTGGAAATTGTGGGTGCAAATTTGAGTATCAGTGCTTTTACGGTATTAGATGATAATGGTCTTATAGAGCCTGGGGAAACGGTTGAGTGTTATTTTGATCTGGAAAACCTGGGAGGATTGGCAGCTCAGGCAATCGAAGGGGAATTGCTTTGCCGGGACAGTCGAATAATGATTACCGGCGGACAGTCAGAATTTGGAGATATTCAACCAGGGGAGATCGCAGGAAACAGTGATGACAGCTTTATTATAACATCCGGCAGTGAGATAATCCCGGGAACGCAAATACCCGTGCGGCTGCATTTGAGCAGTGCAAGTGGTTACGATCATGAAGTAATGACTGTGATAAATGTGGGGGCAGTGAGTGCAAGTGATCCACTGGGACCAGACGAATATGGCTATTACTGTTATGATGATGAAGATAGCGGTTATGAATCCTGTCCCGAATATGAATGGGTGGATTTAGTGGGAGTGGGCACATTACTGGATTTAGAAACACCCGAAGAAGATGTGGATATGGCAGATGTGAATATCCCGAATGATTTTAAGTTTGTGTTTTATGGAGAGGAATATGATCTGATCACAGTTGCCACCTCAGGCTGGATCTGCCCGGGGGGCAGTGACGTGACATCATTTACTAACTGGAGTATTCCGGGACCTTTGGGTCCAAGTCCGCTGATAGCAGCGTTCTGGGATGATCTTCATACAGAGTCTGGTGCAGGGCAATCGCAGATATACGTGCATTATGACGATATTGAGCATTACTATATAATTGAATGGCTGAGGATGTATAACGATAATAACAATGAGCTGGAGACATTTGAAATCATCATTTATGATGCGGCTTTTTATCCTACAATCACAGGTGACAGCGAAATAAAAATCCAGTATCAGGTATTTAATAATGTGAATATCGGCACCTATGGCTGGTCACTTTCAAATCATGGGCAATATTGCACAATAGGACTGGAAGATGCCAGTGCTACACGTGGAATGCAATATACTTATGATAATGCCTATCCAGCAGCAGCCAGACATTTGGAGAATAATTCAGCAATAATTTTTACAACCGGAAGAATACCCGAAGATGAACCCTGGCTGAGAATAGCAGAGTACGCTGTCAGCGGTGATGAAAATGGTATGCTGCAGGCAGGAGAAGACGTGATGATCAATCTTCTGATAGAGAATATCGGGGGCATGAGTGCCAGTGAAATCAATGTGGAAGCAGAAGTGAATGATCAGTATATCTTTTTAACAGAAGCTGGTGGTTATTGTGCTGAGATAAATTCAGGTGAGACAGGCTTTCTGGAAGATGCTTTTATGATAGCTATCAGTGATAATGTCCCCGATCAGCATAGCTTTGCAATAAAAGTGTGGCTGGAATCAGAGCAGGGGAATTGGGAAGGTGAAATTGAGTTAACAGCTTACAGACAATCAGCAATTTGTGCTGATACAGACAGTATGTATATAGAGATAGTTTGGGGTGAGCAGGCAGCCACTGAAGTCAGCATATCAAATGCCGGAACATTACCCATTAATTATTACCTTGAAATAGAGCAATCACTTCCATTACAGTGGATAGATACAGAACCGGCATCAGGCAGACTGGCAGTGGGGGAGAGTGCTGGGATAGTAATAGATATAGATACCAGCAACTTGGAGGAGATAGAGCATATTGCTGAACTAATTATCTCATCAGATAACTGGGAAATTTATACAATTCCAATAACAGTAATGCCTTATGCAGATGGGAATCAGGGCAGTGAATTACCTGAAAGTACAATTTTACAGCAGAATTATCCTAATCCCTTTAATCCCGAGACCTATATCAAGTATGAGCTGTCAAAGGCTTGCGATGTGAAGATAGAAGTGTTTAACATCAAGGGTCAAAAGGTGAAGAAGCTGGTTGATGAGCATAAATCTGCGGGGAGATACGAGGTTAACTGGGATGGCATTAGAGAGAATGGTCAGGAAGTATCTTCCGGAATATATTTTTATAGATTGCAGACCGGTAGTGAATTTTATTGTCGGAGAATGTTATTATTAAAATAGAGACCGATAACAGAGCTATAAGTTAATATTTTGCACCCGGAAGATTAACTTGAGAGTAACATAATAATTTTAAATTGTGGAAAAATGTGGGCTCTCAACTAAAGAGCTTAACATAAAAGGAGTAGTTATGGATAGAATATTAACAGTTATAATGATATTATTCTTATGTATAGCAGGATATAGTGCTACTTTTTATGTTCCGGAAGATTATTCTACAATTCAAGCTGCAATATTTATTGCTCAAAATGCCGATAATATCATAGTATCACCGGGTACATATTATGAGAACATAGATTATTTGGGGAAAGCGATCAGGATAGCTTCACTTTATTATACTACCGGGGATACTACCTATATTTCCCAGACAATAATAGATGGGAGTTCACAAGGAAGTGTAGTTACAATATCGGGTGAAAATCTCTTAAATGTTCATTTATGCGGTTTTACGATCCAGAATGGAATGACAGGTTATGGAGGAGGAGTGTATTGCTATTATGCACAAGCGGATTTATCTTATCTTGTAATAAGAAATAATGTTGCATCGGGTAGTATGGCTATCAATATGGGAGGAGGTATCTATTGCGAAGATGCGGCTGTTGAAATGGATCATCTGGTGATAGAAAATAATTATGGTGAAAGAGGTGGGGGATTATATTGTATAGGAAGTAGTCCAGAATTGAATGATGTAAATTTCTATAATAATGTGTCAGATTCCGGAGGGGGAGGAGTTTATGTAAATAACAGTTCCATAGAATATTACGGAGGAGATATAATTGGGAATTATGCTGACTATGGGGGTGGATTATTTACATTTAATGCTGAAGTTTATCTATCAGATGTAACCTTTACCGGCAATACAGCGAACTGGGGTGCCGGGGCAATATATAACGATGATGAAATGGAATTCGATAGTGAAAACCGATGCAATATATATCTTAACAACATAGAAAACAGATATGGTGGTTCAGAAATAGAATCAGCAACGGAAATAACAGTATATGTTGATACATTTACTGTGATGTATCCTACTGGTTTTCATGCCTATCCTTTGGATAATTTTACATTTGATATTCTGAATGGAATACAGCAACAGGTAGAAACAGACCTGTATGTATCTCCCGCAGGAGATAATAATAATAGCGGAGAAATCCCGGAATCACCCTTAAAAACAATACAATATGCATGTTCCATAATTTTAGCAGATGAAGATAATCCCTTAACTATCTATCTGGCACCCGGAACATATAGTACTTCCGGTACTGGAGAATTCTTTCCAGTATTTCTTCCACCTTTTGTATCATTGCAGGGATCAGGAATTGAGGAAACAGTATTAAATGCAGAAAGTGAAGGAACTGTATTAAAAATATTTAATAGTGAGATATCTAATGTTTCAGCAATGAGAATAATAAACGGGTCAGATTATCATGTAGGGGGAATTAAATGTTTAAATTCTTCTGTGAATTTGAGTGATCTGGAAATAATGAATTGTGATTCTGAACGTGGAATGGGAGGTGTTGAACTTTCTTATGGTGAATATGTTCTCAATAATGTTACAATCTCAAATAATCAAGGATACGATAGTGGCGGAATGAGTATTGCAATATGCTCAAATGTAGAAATGGATAGTGTTATCATTGAGAATAATTATTCTGTATTTAATGGAGGGATTTCATCTATTGGAACTAATTTAGTGATAACAAATTCCATTATTCAAAATAATACTGCCAGTTACTGTGTTGGTGGGATTCGTCTGGATAATGAATCTAATACTATTATGGAGAATGTGGAAATAACCGGTAATCAAGCGACAGGTGGATATGCCGGAGGAATATATACAGGGACACAAAACTCACTGGAGATGTCAAACGTAACTATTGCCTATAATTCCAGTTTTGAACCTGGGGGAGGTATATATATAGCAGATACTCAATGTGAATTTGATCCGGTTAACCGTTGTAATATTTATCTGAACAATACAGAAGGGAGGTCTATCGGAGCAGATATTTATTGTTTGTTTTCTATTGAAATAATAGTTGATACCTTTACTGTAATGAATCCAACAGATTTTCATGCTATGCCAATAGAGCTTTATACTTTTGATATTCTGAACTGTAAGCATCAACAGGAAGCATCTGATCTTTATGTATCACCCGATGGAGACAACAGTAATAGTGGTTTGACTGCCGAATATCCTTTAAGAACAATCCAGCGAGCCTGTTCCGTTATACAATCAGACAGTGTAGATGTTCATACGATATTTCTATTACCTGGTACTTATAGTGCTTCTAATAATGGTGAATTTTTTCCAATATCCTTACCCGACAATGTTGCCTTGAGTGGCTTAAACCAGGGAACTGTGATACTTGATGGGGAAGATGTCAATAATGTTGTAAGAATTTACCAATCAGTGAATAATACAATATCAAACTTAAAGATAATTAATGGTAATAGTTCAGATGGTGGCGGGATGTATATAACGAGATCAAGTCCTGTGATAAGTGATGTTACTTTTCAAAGTAATTTCGCGAATTGCAATGGAGGAGCTATATTTGTCGGGGAAGAAGCCTATCCATATTTCAGAAGTGTGAGAATTCAGTATAATAGTTCCTGCTTTGGTGGTGGTATTGCAATATTAAATGGAAATGCGACCTTAGAAGACGTAATAGTGGAGAATAACTCGGCAATCAGAAGTGGAGGAGGGATTGTTTGTAACTGTAATTCAGATGTTCAATTGCATAATATATCAGTCTCAGGAAACTGTGCTTCGACAGATGGTGGAGGAATATATTGTGAAGAATCTAATCTCACAATTTCAAATTCTCTTTTTTATGATAATGTTTCTTATGAAAAAGGAGGATGTATCGGCATTAAAACAAATTCTATTGTAAAAATCACCAATACTACTTTTACCCGTAATTCGGCAGATTCCGGATCAGGAATATATTCCTGGAATAATTCAAGCCTGTATATTGCAAATAGTATTTTCTGGGATAATAATGAAGAAGATATCCGCTTTATAACTACTCAAAATACAGATGCCTTTTGTATAGTATATAGTGATATAGAGGATGGTGAAGAAAGCATTATTCACAGTAATATTTGTCCATTTAATGTCACAGAAGGAAATATAGATGCATATCCGGAATTTGTATCACCGGATAATGATGATTTTCAACTCCAGAATGATTCTCCGTGTATTGATGCAGGCATAGATTATTTTGAGTTCAATGGCATTGAACTGGTTAATCTGGATGAAACACAGTTTTTTGGTGAAGCTCCGGATATGGGATATTTTGAAAAAATGAGTGATGGAAATGGTCAGCAGGAAATATCTCCTGCTTCATTTGAGATGAAAATATTTCCCAATCCTTTTAATCCTGAAACTACGATTGAATTTGGACTTGCCGAAGCAGGTGAAGTAAAGATAGAAGTATATAATGTAAAAGGTCAGAAAGTGGATACAGTAGTAGATATGGAATATTCAGCCGGAACACAAAAAGTTATCTGGAATGCCAAAGGACTGGCATCAGGAATATATTATTATAAGATAAGCAGCAATGGACATAGTGATACTGGCAGGATGGTGCTTCTGAAATAAGGAGAGTAATATGAAGAAACTGGTTTTGGCATTATTAGTAATGATGTTTTGTTTCACACTGTGGGGAGAGTGGGTAGAGGTAACCGCAATTGGGGATGGTTCGCCGGTAACTTATGAACAGACTGGTCGTGGGAATATCAGACTGGATTTTTGTCTGGACGGTTATGAAAGTGAAAGAGTAGAGAAATCAGGATGCGAATATAGGCGGATCAGCTATGAGGGAGAGGGCAAGCTGCTTGAGGTTGGTATGCCAGATGTGCCGGTATTCACGCGTCTGATTGCTATTGCAGATGCAGGTGAGGTGATATATAATATAACATTTTCAGATTATGAAGTGATAGAAAATGTAACTATATTTCCCCAGGAAGAGCTAATGACTGACCATGAGGTTTGGCGGGAAACATTTGCGATTAATGAGGAATATTATCGAAGCGGGGGAATGTATCCGGCAGAGCCAGTACTGGTTGGCGAGCCGGCAATAATGCGGGACTTGCGGCTGGTGAAGGTAACATTTTGCCCATTTCGCTATGAGGCAGCAGAACATAAGCTATATATTTATCATAACATCAGTGTGGAACTTACTACTACTGATGCAGGCGGAGCTAATTGCAGAACCGGGATGCGAAAACCTTCCCGGGCTTTTAGTAAAATTTACGAATCAGCAGTATTAAATAGTGCAGAAGTGGCAGGTTTACGTGGTGAAAATCAGCGTCCGGCAATATTATTTATCCATCCTGATAATCAGTCAGTAGCAGATAATCTGGCATATCTGATAGACTGGAAAGAGAAAAAGGGTTTTGATGTAAGCAGCGTGGATACCGGTGAAACGGGGACATCTAATACGGCTATCAAGGATTATATCCAGGACGCTTATAATAATTGGGACAATCCGCCGGAATATGTGGTATTAGTGGGAGATGCCAATGGGACTATCACAATCCCTGCCTGGTATGAAAGCTGGAGCGGATACAGCGGCACAGGTGACTTGCCCTATACTCAACTGGATGGGACAGATATACTGGCAGACGTGATCATAGGGCGATTATCGGTGAATAATGTTTCAGAACTGCAGACTATGATAGCAAAAGCAATAAACTATGAAAGAACCCCATATATGAATGATGAAGACTGGTTTCAAAATGCGGTGCTGGTTTCTGATGGCGGGGAGTCAAAAGAGGCCGCCTGTCAGGCAGTTAGAACTTATATAGAGAATTATAATGAATCATTCACCTTTGACGAGCATTATGGAGATTATCAGCCTTATTTGCTGAGTCAGTCTATAAATAACGGAGCAGGATATATTTGCGCACGCTGTGGTGGTGGTATGGGAGGCTGGTATGAAGGTGATATAAATGCCTTAACGAATGGCTGGATGCTGCCTTTTGCGAGTATGATCACGTGTTATACCGGAGATTATCATACAAACTGTATATCCGAAGCGTTTACCAGGGCGGGGACGCCATCAAATCCCAAAGGTGGGCTGGCATGTGTGGGCTCAGCTACAGGTGAGACATCTACCTGTATAAATAACTGCATCACGGCAGGGATATATTATGGAATCTTTGCTGAGCAGATATTTACACCGGGAGGGGCAGTGGTGCGGGGAAAACTCAATCTTTACCAGCAGTATCCTCAGAATCCGAATAATCAGGTTAATGCAGCTTCGCACTGGAATAATCTGATGGGAGATCCTTCCGTAGAGCTTTGGACAGCAATACCTCAGCCGATGAGTGTATTTTATGAGTCAGAAGTAGCAGAAGGAACAAACTGGATGCAGATTAATGTGATTGACGCAGGTAATGCCATGCCGATCCCGGGAGCCTGGGTAACAGCCAGGGGCAGTGATTATTATCATACAGGTAATACTGATTGCAATGGAGTATATTATCTTGATCTGGAGGGTGTGTCATTATCGGAGAGCTATGAGTTAACTATTACCTGCCATGATAAACTTCCCTTTGAAGAAGAATTTACGGTAGTGCAGTCCGAAATGAATCTTGCTATAGATCAGCTGACATTCAATGATAACGGTGATGGAATTCCCAATCCAGGAGAAACTGTCAATCTGGAACTGGTAATAGCCAATCATGGCAGCATGGCTGCAACGGGTATAAGTGCAGAACTGGTATCTCACAATGATTATGTGACAGTTACTACGGGTGATACTACTTTAGATGACATTACTGCAGGCAGTACAGCCAATAATTCTGAATTGGCAGTGGCTATAGATGCAGCAACTCCTGATGGGATCACTGCCATACTTGATCTAATACTAACAGCAGATCGAGAGACCTGGACAATTCCAGTATTTCTGGATATATCAGGGGCATTATTACATATTACTGCGAGCCACGTGCCTGATGCAAATGGAGTGCTTGATCCTGGAGAAACGCGTGAGATTTATTTTTCAGTTGAAAACATGGGCGAACTGGCAGCTCAAAACATTACCGGAGAGCTGGAATGCCTTAATCACCGTATAACAATAATAGACAGTGCAGGTGAATTTGGCTCGGTATTACCAGGAGAGGAAGTTACAAATAATCTGGACAGATATACGATAACAGCCAGCAGTACTATTCTCCCCGGCAACCAGATACCGGTGAGCATTCATTTTACAAATGCGGCAGGATATGATAATACTGCATCATATTTACTGGAGATTGGCATAGTGACGCAAAGCGATCCTTTGGGGGCAGACGCCTATGGATATTACTGCTATGACGATGGTGATGTATCTTATTTAGACTGCCCGGTATATGACTGGATAGAGATAAATGAAACCGGAGAGGAGCTGCAAATAAATTCCTGGGGCAGTTCAGCAAGTATAATAGATGTAGATCTACCGTCAGGATTCACATTTGTGTATTATGGAGTGGAATATGATCTGCTCACAGTAGCAACCTCGGGCTGGATAAGTCCTGGAGGCAGTGATGTAGCATCATTTATGAATTGGATAGTCCCGGGGGCGCAGGGTCCCAGTCCAATAATTGCTGCATTCTGGGATGATCTAGTTACGCAGTATGGTGGGATTTATACAGATTATAATGAGAGCATGCATTATTTTATTATCGAATGGGATAATATGCGAAATTATTTCAATTCTGCCACAGAAACTTTTCAGATCATTTTATATGACTCGGAATATTATCCTTCTATAACCGGAGACAGTAATATAAAGATGCAGTATCAGGTATTTAATAATGTGGATGTGGGACAGTACTATTGGCATAGTGCAACGCACGGGCAGTATTGTACGGTTGGATTAGAAGACCATACTGGACTAATCGGGTTGCAATATACTTTTAATAACACTTACCCTACTGCTGCCAAACCCCTGGAAGATGGTTCTGCCATACTATTTACCTGTCAGCCTATTACAGGGTTAGTACCTTATCTACGAATAGCAGATTATAGTGTTACGGCGGGAGATGATGAATTTATAGAATCCGGGGAAGATGCAGTAATTGATATTTTTCTGGAAAACATTGGTGGGGAGAGTGCAAATGCTATCAATCTAAGTATCAGCGAAAATGACCCATATATTGAAATAATCGAAGCGACAGCTATTTGTGAGCAGGTAGAAGCGGATGAAATGATTGAATTATCGAACGCTTTCAGTATTTCAGTAAGTGAGAATGTGCCTGATTTCTATGTTTTTGCCCTGGAAGTTGCCATGGAATCGCAGGAGGATTCCTGGAGTCAGCTGCTCAGTTTCACAGCCTATCATGCCAATATTTTTTCGGTTGATGTTGATAGTATTGAGGTGGAATTATTGTGGGGCGAACAGACGAGCCGGAGTTTCAACCTTTCGAATATGGGGGAAATACCCGCGAATTTTTATGTCAGAGTTGATGAGTTATTCCTGCCTGAGCGAGATATAAGCGGCTCAAATATTACCTGCGATACGGACTCTTTTACTCCCGGAGAAGAAACAACCTGGACATTTACAGTGTATAACGGTTCGCCTGACAATGAATGGGTATCTGATGTCTGGCTGGATTTTCCATTGGGTGTTACAGTTTTAAGTGCCAGTGATGTAACTGGTGGTTCAGGTGGAGATATGATCTGGGACGGCACAACAGGAGCGGGGCAAAGGGTGAACTGGCATGGACTGACGGTTAATGAATGGGGAGTATTGCAAAGCCATGAAACAGCGGTCTGGGAGGTTGATGTGCTATTAAGTACGGAATTTGCTGGTGATATGACAATTGGCTGGGAGATATGGGGTGATACTTATGGAGCAGACCCTCATTTTGTGACAGGAGATATCTATCTGTTATATCCTTTGAGATGGATCAATCTTGACACTTCTTCTGGAAATATAGAAGCTGAAAGTGCTCGTGAAATCACAGTTAATTTTGATACCAGTGATATTGAGGAGAGTACTCATTTTTGCCGGATCGTGATCACTTCCGATAGCTGGGACTCAAAAACCATACCAGTGGAACTCACTCCTATTAATAATGAAAATGAAGAAATAGAATTAGCAGTTGGAGCAAAATTATCACAGAATTACCCAAATCCTTTTAATCCGGAGACAATGATCAGGTATGAACTTGCAAGTACCGGAATAGTGCATCTGGAAGTATATAATATCAGGGGACAAAAGGTGAAGACGCTGGTGGATGAATACAAGCCAGCAGGGACATTTGAAGTTAGCTGGGATGGCAGGATGGAGGATGACCAGGCTGCTTCATCAGGTATTTATTTCTATAGATTGCAGACAGGGAGCGAAGTCTATATTCGGAGGATGTTATTATTGAAATAGTGTAAAAAAGGGGGCACAGATGAAGAAGTTTCTGATGTTGACAATGATTTTGGTTTTGGCAATAGAATTGTTATCATTCAGTGAACCGGTAGCGATTGATGATAATCTGAACGGAGAATTAGTTGTCAATTATGAAAAGAATGTGAAGGAAGTGGATGGAAAGCTGTGGATATTGTATTATGATGTAGCTATTCATCCATTACCAACCTATCTGAAGCTGGCAAGAGAGCAGGAGGATGGCAGCTTTGAGGTAATGCAGCTTTGCAATATGAATATTGCCGTTGGTGTGAGAGTACATTTGGATTGCACCTTTGCCGTGCAGGGCGAAGAGGTAACTATCTTCTATAAAAAAACCTTCAGTAATATAGAAGATTTACGGGTTTTTAAAATTCACTCCAGTAATATGATGGAGAATTATAATGAAATCATATTCAGCAGCCAGTATGATAAGATAATCAATATGAGCCTGGAGCTTACAGAAGATGAACTGGTGCTGGTTTTACTGCGGGGAGATCAAGTGGGAATAGCAGGTATAAACAGTTTGTATTATGAATATCGTAATGGTGGAGAATTTGCGGGCAGGGATGTTCTTGATGGTGCTGTTTACAGCAAGGATGATATATATATTCATCAGACTGCTCAGGGTAATAATAATGGCTGGCCCACTTTTAATGATCTGGTAGTATGCGAAGACCGCATCATGAATGCTTCAACAGGAGCACCGGCAGTATATTCAGCTCCAATGGATGATATTTTCAGGGGAGGTTATGTAGAAGGCACTTCAACCAGCTATACATTACCAGCCAATGCTGCCGAAAACTGGAATGGCTTCCTGCTGGATAGCAGTAGTGATAGAGATATGATGTATGCAAGAATTGATGGAACGACAGCAACCTGTAAATATGCCAATTACGTAACTCGACTGGATACAGTTACAGTGTATAACAGCTTTCCTGATGCTGAGCATCCTGAATTAGCTGTAGGTGATTCTATCTGGACAAATATCGTGGAAATAAAAGAACTGGACTGGGATGATGGAACTTTTAATATAACCTTGAACAATAGCTCTGTAGTCTGTTTTTGTCCTTTATGGATTGAAGGGGAGGTGTACGGCAGTATGACGATTGTGAGCACCGATACAATCTATGTGATCGGGGATTTGACCTATGCCAGTGTGCCAGTTGGGACAGAACCGGAATATTGTAATGATTATTTTGGTCTGGTATCTGGAAAAAGCATAGTGGTGAAATACCGTAATTTTAATCCTTTCGAATGGATGATGCAGAGTGACAATCTGGATGGCATTTATATTTATGGCGTACTGGCAGCTTTAGGAGAAGTGGGAGCTGACCCAAATAACATTTTAAGTGCCGGGAATCTGCAGGTGGAGTATTTGCATCCGCATGGCAGCACTCCGGCTTATGAGCTGGCAGGAGAGATACATCCTTATCCTGATTTGCATAAATTCGTATATTATGATACAGGAAATTTTCTGGGAGATGAAGGATTTATCATGCATAGTAATGAGATGCCAGCCGGGTTTCCCTGCTGTGGATTCCCCTATGAGAATGAGGATTATGGTAATGGCATTATCTCGCCTTATGGCACAGATTTCCCCTGGTATAATCCGGTGTATCCTGAAAGCAGTATTGATATAGTATTTGATCGTGGTGAAATAGAGCTTTATGGAGCTTTGATCGAGCGTGGCTTTCATAATGTATATTGTAGTGGAAATGTCGGTACTGCTCATATACCCGGCAATGCCTGGCAACCTGAATATGGGCTGTATGGTGGCACGCATGCTGCCTGCGGTTATGAGCTTAATATTCATTATGATGAGCGATTGCTGTATCAGAATCAATTTCCTCCAGGCTTGAATAATTTAATGGAATCTCCTGATCATAATATCACCATACTGCATTCCACAAATGGGGGAGACAGTTTTGTACAGAGATATAATCAGAACATGGCAGGTTCGGGATTATACTTTACTCAGGATCTGAAGACAGTGCAGGAAGATGGGTTAGTGGCATTATTGTATAAAACCTTAGAGGAATACAGGCTTGATTACTGGGACACTTCCTCCTTTGGCATGAGTATGCACATGCTGTCTTATGAAGATATTACCGGCGATATCCGGGCATTGAGGTTATATAACGAGGAATTGTATTTTCAGGATGATGCTGAAATATATAAATTGCAGAATGACAACCTTTATCCGCTTGCAGATTTACTTATCAGCGATTTTTACGGCTATTCTTATGATTATTCAGACCGCATTATGTGGTCAGCAAACCGGCAAAGTTATCATCTTGATTTCACGTTTTATGGGGCAGATGAATACTGGGATTTTGATGAAATTGGTGAAAGCACTTATGAGTATGGCTATGAAGTGGATATTTTTAATCTGGAAGATATTTATCTAAAAGTCAGTGATCAGGTAGAAGCTCAATTATTCCTGCATGGCAGGGAATATAATGAAGATATGTTTTACCTGGCGTGTGACCAGTTAGAAGCTTTGTCGGCAGAGCCTAACGAGATTGATGACATGCTGAATCTGAAAATATATCCTAATCCGATCTTTGGTAAGAGTACCAGAGCGGATTGCAGGATATCCTATGCAATTCCGGCTCAGCAATCGGGTGAGATCAGTATTTACAATGTGAAGGGTCAATGTTTGAACAAATGGAAAATTACCGGGTCAGGAGAGATAGCACCAGATGTTTCAGGATATGGCAGCGGCATATATCTAATGCGTCTGAAAAGCGATAAGGGTCAGATAGAGCGCAAGCTTTCTGTGATCAAATAATTACAGCGGTGGGAATACACTAAAAAAATGTGATAAAGAAGTTGAGACTCCAGGTCATTATATCGTGATTTGCGTGAGAATGATCAGCGGTGATTTGGCGGGTTTTAGAGAAGAGAAAGCAGGGATCGGGAATGAAAAAGGACGGTATAGAGACAAAATACTTGACGGAAAAGGGAGTTACCAGCTTGTAGATACAAAGATAATAAGATGAAAGGAGCTGAGATGAAGAAATTCAGTATCTACAGATTAATAAGTATTTTGGCTTTTATTGCTCTGGTATTTATATTAGCGTTACCTAACTTTTTTGATATCAATAAAAAGCAGGAAACCGAAGAGTGTATAAAGAATATGCGGGTAGTATATGGAGCAGCTGAGGAGTTTTTACGAACTGAGCAGAAAGATTTTAGCGGTACTTCCAGTGATCTGGAACGGATGGGTTATTTAAGCAAGTCTTATGAATGTCCTTCGGAAGCACCAGGCGACAAGTATCACGTGAAAGTTGATGCCGAGACGGGAAAGATAACAGTACGCTGCATCAATGAGATGAATAGTTCACCGGATTTAACAACGAGTTCTTTTGAAGATTTTGTTTATTTCCTGAATATTATCAAGTTTCATCAGAAGCCAACTTCTGCCTATATTTATAATCTGTTGAGTGAAGAAACGCAATTGCTGCTCTCTGAGCATGAGGCGTATTCAAATTCACTGTTTGATACCCGCACTGTACTGGACTGGGATAAATTCATAGCTAACCTGAATACCAGAAGCAAAGACCCGCTTTTAAAAGAGCTCTGGGAAATGTTCAGTCCTGAATTCCATAGAATCGTAAAAAAATGGAACCGGATAGAGAATCCACTGACGATCGAGCAGAAGATACTACTAACAGATGAAATAAATAAACGAGCCTTGATCGAGCCTGAGTTCAGTGATGGTTTGATAAGCTCCGTAAGTCTGGATAAAGAAGCCCGTCAGTTACATAAAAGAGGCTACAGCGACCTGAACCAGATTGAGAAGCAGCGTTTTAACCGGATTTTACTGGAAGCAATATTTCCTTATGAATTTCAGGTAGGCTCAAAGTATAATTATCCAAGTGATGATCTTCAGGAAGCTCTGATAGCGAATTTGAATGAATTGCTAGCCGCGAATGCTTTTGACACGCAGGAATTTATCAATATGATCAAGCTGAGTGGAGAGACGATAAGCAAGCTGGAAGAGCAGCCGGATTCGAGGATTCAGATAACCTTAACGAACCGCTTGTTACTGCAGGATGCCTATCCCAGTCTGCTGGTGAAATATGTAGATCAATACAGTGATCATCGGCTTCCAGCAGTAAATTAATGAGAAAATCGGAATAGAAAATAGCAGCCTGTCCTCATGGACAGGCTATTTTTATGTGGAGAATCTGATGAATTATAAAGAATTTTTAGAATATATCTACGAGCGTCATTCCGGCAATGTGAAGCTGGGACTTGAGCGGATGCTAAGTATTCTGGCAGCAATGGGCGAGCCGAATTTGCACCTGCCTGGGATTCATGTGGGCGGAACAAATGGCAAAGGCTCCACCTGCGCGATGCTGGAGACATTATGCAGAGCACATGGTCAGAAGACAGGTTTAAACACTTCGCCGCATCTGGTGGATTACCGCGAGCGGTTGAGAGTGAATGGCGTGAATATTGATACAGAAAACCTGATTCGGATATATCAGAAATGGGAGTCAATTTTTCAGAAGTATGAGGCGTCTTTTTTTGAGATCACCACGGCAATGGCGTTTTATTATTTTCTGGAGCAGGATGTGGACACAGCCATTTTTGAAGTGGGACTGGGGGGCAGACTGGATGGAACAAATCCTTTTGCTGCAGAGGTGGCTGCTATCACCAGTATATCATTTGATCATTTAAAGAGTCTGGGCAATACTATCAAGAAAATAGCCTGGGAAAAAGCCGGAATAATAAAAACCGGTCAGGAAGTAGTTCTAGGTGAATTGCCGGAGGAAGCCTATGATGTTATCGAAAGCGTATGCCAGGAGCGTTCAGCCATTATCAGCCGGTTTGGCAGAGAGTTTTTGGTAAAAAATATCAACCTGCGTGAGGACGGAACAGAATTTGATTATAAGGATGAAAATGTAACCTGGGAAAAACTTTTCGTTAATTTAATTGGAGAACATCAGGCACATAATGCGGGAGTGGCAATTCGAACTTTCCGAAAAATGATGCAAAAGCGTAGCAAAACCGTTGATGAAGGTCAAGTAAGAGATGCTTTAAAGAATACGCTCTGGCTTGGCAGAATGCAGATATTGCAGAAAGAGCCACTGTTGCTGATCGATGGCGCTCACAATGAAGAAGGAATTAGTGCTCTGGTAAAAAATCTGCAGAAAATATATACCGGCAGGCGAATAATATTCGTGCTGGCAATCCTGAGGGATAAGAATCTGGAGAAAATGGTCAATGCCGTCTGCACAGTGGCAGATAAATTGATCATCAGTAAGAATAAATCCACCCGGGCAGCCGAGATTGAAGAACAGGTGCAGTATGCCGAGAAATACGGTGCTGATTATGAAACTGCTAGAGACGTGGTAAGCGGTTGCAGACGGGCAATTGCCCTGGCTGGTTGCAATGATGTTGTGATCATATCAGGTTCTCTATACACGATCTCGGAAATACTGGCAGAGCCCGAATTTGGAGAGAATATATGAAAGGATTATTTATTACTTTTGAAGGGATCGAGGGATGTGGTAAGTCCACACAGTCGGAAATGCTGCGCGATTATTTTGCCAGTATCGGCAGAGAAGTGATCTTAACGCGTGAACCAGGTGGAACAGATATTTCGGAGCGTGTGCGTGATTTACTGCTGGACCCCAGATATAAAGAAATGCTGCCTGAAACGGAAGTGCTGCTATACGCCGCCAGTCGTAGTCAACATACCGGTGAGAAGATTTTACCGGCTATAGAATCTGGGAAAGTGGTCATTTCTGATCGTTATTATGATTCAACCATTGCTTATCAGGGAGCAGCCAGGCAGATAGAGGCATCAGCCATAAAGTTTTTATGTGAATTTGCCGCTTTTAAGAAGGAACCTGACCTCACTTTTTTGATAGATATAGATGTGGAAACAGGTTTGGGTCGCATTAAGCCGGAAGCAGCCGACCGTCTGGAGCAGGAATCACTTGATTTTCACCGGCAGGTACGTCAGGGATTTCTGGATCTGGCAGCTAAATATAAACGGATAGTAATAATCAATGGACAAAATACAATAGCAGAAATAAGTGGTACAATATTAGAAAAAGTAAAAGAATATATAAAAGCGAGGAACAAATGAAATTAAAAGGAACCGGCAAAATATTTGTTTCATTAGGATTATTTGGCTGGATACTGATAGCCGTGATCCTGGTGAGCAGTTATAGGGTAGATGCTCAGGATACCAGTCGCGAGAGCATGTTCAAGAAGCTGGAATTATTCACTGAGGTGCTGTTCAAACTGCAGCAGAATTATGTGGACACACTGAATACCGATGATCTGATCAACGCAGCAATAGAAGGGATGCTGGATGAACTTGATCCACATACCTCTTTTTTTGACCCAGATGAATTTGAGAAATTCAATACCAGCACAAAGGGTGAATTTGGCGGATTAGGTATTACGATAAATAAGATAGGTGATTATATCACGGTGGTTTCACCTATTGAGGGTACTCCCGCTTACAAGATGGGGATAATGGCAGGAGATAAAATCTCCAAAGTTGATGGTTTGAGCGTAGTGGGCATGTCCACAGACGACGCTATAAATGAAATGCGTGGTGATGTGGGAACTAAAGTAGTGATCACTATCAAGCGTCCAGGAGTTAAAGAAGAACTGGATTTCGAGATCATTCGTGATACTATAGTTATTAACAGCATTCCTTATGCTTTTGTGATGGACAATGGCATTGGTTATCTAAGAGTTCGGCAGTTTAATGCCAAAACAACTACAGAACTGCGGGAAGTGCTGGATGAACTGGAAGAAGAAGGGATGCGTGGACTTTTGATAGACCTGCGGTTTAATCCTGGAGGATTGCTTTCAGAAGCTGTGAACACAGTGAACGAATTCATTGGTAAAGATAAACGGGTTGTATTCACAAAAGGCAAGAGTGATGCTGCTAATCAGGAATATATCACCAGATATAATCGGCAACGTTCTGGCTACCCGGTGATCGTGATGATTAATGAAGCCTCAGCAAGTGCCTCAGAGATATTTGCCGGCTCCATGCAGGATTATGATAGAGCTTTAGTCGTGGGAAAAACTTCTTATGGCAAAGGTTCGGTGCAAAGATTATTCCCGCTTTCCGAAGGAAATGGCGTGAAAATTACCACAGCTAAATATTATATAAATTCCGGTCGCTGCATCCATAAAGACCTAAATGACCAGTTAATGAAAGACCCGCGGGTTCGTAATGGTGACATGACAACCGAAGAAATAGGGCAATTACGTGAAGAAGCTGACGAAGAGCATTTGAAAGATGTTCATTATACTGAGCGGGGTAGAGTTGTCTATGGCGGTGGTGGAATAAATCCTGATCTGGAAATTGAACAGGCAAAGATGACCCGTCTGGGTATGGAATTGCGCCGGAAAAACCTGACCTTCAAGTTTGCAGTGAATTATATGATAGATCATGAAGATGAAGTAGAACTTGATTTTGAATTAGATCAACCTTTGTTAGATGAATTTCTGGAATATGCTCAAGAAGATAGTGTGGAATGGACAGAAACGCAGTTAGACAGTACAATGAGCTGGATAACTAACAACCTGACCAGCAATATAGTCAGCAAGAAATTCGGCGAAGTGGAAGGGTATAAGATAGCTATCAGAGATGATCAGCAATTGCAGGATGCACTGGGCATTTTCGAAAAGTGCAAAAATCTGGATGAGATGTTTGATTATGCCGTAGAACAGCAGGCTATCAAAGATGAACTGGCGAATGAATAAATAATAACGTATAGGTATAAAAACATAAAAGGGCAGACATGAAGTCTGCCCTTTTCTATTATGAGATATTATTTGTATTTGAGAGCAACAATCGGGTACCAGCTGGTTACTTGTCCCCTAAACTTCAAACAGTATAACATCTTATTGTCATGTCTTTTGCAGTTTAGTTTCCTTAGGGCGGGCATTTATTCTGCAGCTACACTTTTTTGATGAGAGTACATGGTGAAAATGTGTTTAGGCAAAGAGGTGGACATCGTGGACGAAGCGGACTAAGAGGACAGAGTGAACTCAGAGAGGCTAATAAAATTAGTGGTGCTGGAAAGAGGACTCGAACCTCTTATTAACTACAATAATATTGACAATTTGATTTAATTTATTTTATTTGTATTTGTCTTTATATTCAATAAGTTACAGTGAGGTTAGGTTATGATGAGTTTTTATTTAATTTGCTCTATTTTGCTCTATTTTGAGCCAAAACTCCACCACAAACTCCACCTAAATATTTTAGAGATATATTATAATAATAAAACAATTCAAGGGGGGATATTATGAATAAATTTGAACGCCTAAAAGCTAAGATAAAAGGCTATAACAAAGGCAGTTACTATAAAATGAGGCTAAGGGATATTGGTGAGGAATACTCCATATATTTTGAGCTCAGGAGAGACGGAATAAGAGACATTAAATATCCAAAACTTCACATTTCAGGGAACACTACACCAACCAGAGCAGATTTAGAAGCCGTTGAAAGAGCAAGAGAAAAACAGCAATACTTTGATGAACTCTATAAGAACCAGGAGCTTGACAGCTTGAATAATCTAACCAAGAAAAAATCAAAGGTGATTCCCTTCTTTGAATCCAGGCGGGACAGCCATAAAGAGAAAAACACCCGCAAGGCATGGAATAATGCAATTAAGCATTTCCGAGAGTATGCCGGAGAGGGGATCACTTTCCAGGATATAAATAATGATTTCTGTAATGAGTTTAGAAGCTATCTACTGACCAAGGTCAATGATTATACTACCTGCACTTATTTTTCCATATTTAAGAGAATGCTAAACATTGCAACCGCAAAGGGAATTTATATAATATCCCCTGCACACCAGATCAGAAATGTGAAGCCGGAGACTAACAGGGATTTTCTCACGCTGGAAGAATTAAGAAAGTTGAAAGATACTGAAATAATTGAAAAGCGAAAGACTATGAGTCCTGATGTTATCAGAGCCTTTCTTTTCGCCTGTTATACCGGACTCCGCATTTCTGATATTATCAATCTTAAATGGGAAAACGTAGTTGATAAAGATTTCCTTAACATTAAGGTTACTAAGACAAAACGATTTCTGAAAAACAAACTCAATGAAACTGCGAAAGATATACTTGATGATCAAAAAAGTGAGTACCCGGAAAGAGAATATATTTTCAGATTACCTAAGGGGGGAAATAATATAAATCTTCACCTCAAAAGATGGACTGAGCAGGCAGGGATAACAAAGCATGTAACATTTCACACTGCCAGACATACAGCAGCCTGTTTATCCATTAGTGGAGGTAATTCTCTATTTGCTACCAGTAAAATATTAGGTCACTCAGCCACCAAAACCACTGAAATTTACGCAAAACTAATTGATGAGGAAAAGTATAAGGCAATGGATAATTTTCCAAAATTATAAGGATATAGGGGGATAGAATGGAGACAAAGAATCACATTATTGAGCTAACTAAAGAAGAAAAGAAAAACATTGCTCAGAAAGGTTATAATTGCCATACTTATGGAGATAAAGAATCACTATTGAAAGATTTAGAAATTATGTTAAAATCTATTGCAAATGAGCACAATATTGGAATGGTGATGTTTGAACCCTTGATTTTCGTTTCAGATAGTTTTAATTGCAGATTTAGGTTTATAGATTTTGAATGGGATTTTAAAAAGAAACTAAAGAATAAGATTAAAAATGATACTTTTGAATTTATAGAATCTGTTAAAGAAGTCTTTTATTTATTTGATATTCACAATATTAAAGCTATGTTTATTAAAATTCAAGCTAAAGATCAGAATACTATCACTGAAGATTTTAAAAAAATGCTTTCCGATTCAATGTATCTAATCCCCCCCATATTTTATATATCAGAAAACTATATCAGAAGATTTGATAAAGATTATTTTGAAAATCAGAAGAAGATGATAGCTTTAGAATTATTTGTAGATGAACTAAACGAAACTCTGAAAAAAAATACAACTATGAAATATAAAGGAAATTATATCAGAAATAAGAAAAAATCAAAAATACTTCCTCTTTTACCGGAATTAGTGAATTACAGAGAACAACACCCAGGGGAAAGCAATTATTTCAAAAAACTTTCAGAAGATACCGAAATGCTAAAATACCAATTAAAAGAAACAACACTCAAAGATTTTTTCAAAGCTCAATTAAAATACTTTAAAAAAATGCCCGAGTTTAAAAATAATAATATAAATCACCCAGTTGAATTGTACAAATTCTTGAACTCAAGGAATGTTGAAATTTTTATGCAATCAATACCACAGTATGAATATGTTATAGTATGGGAATAGTCTGTAAACAAAAATAAGCTATTCCGACTTAGTAATATTTATTTTATCATATTATATTATTATATAGCTGTTTAGTTAATTTATAATTTATTTCTTATTTTAATAATTCCGACCTATTCCATTTTAGTTATAATACCACCAGAGCTTGCAAGCCTAATTCATTTTAGGAGGTACTTCAATGAAAGTACAGAAAGAAGTTTTGGAAATGAAAAACCAGAGCAATTTTGTCACACTGGAAAGAGCAGCGGAGATTTTAGGACTGTCACCAGGAACTATGTATCAGTACACCCACAGGCGGATAATACCATTCTATAAGCCTAACGGCAGGATGATTTATTTCAAGGTCTCCGAGTTAATGGAGTTTATAGAAAGCAGCCGGAGATCAAGCGTTGATGAGATCAAAAGCCAGGCAGTAGAAGACACCTTGAAGCGAGGTTAGATTATGGGAGAAAAAAAGAAAGCTGGAAGACCCGCTTCTTATTCTGCTGAGTACTTCCCTCACATGACAAATCACGATGGTGAAACCCACATAAGACATATATTAAAAAAGTGGAAACTTGCCGGTTATTCAATTTATTACATGATAATGGAAAAGCTGGGAAGTGCTCAACATCATTACTTACAATACTCCACTGAGGAAGACAAGCTTGACCTATATGATCAGCTAAGACCTGCTGAGGAAAAAGTAATTATTGAAATAATTGATTACCTAATCACTAAGCAGGTCTTAGACAAAAACCTGTTTGAGCAAGGAATAATCTATTCACCTTTTTTTGTCAATACACTTTCAACCCTCTACTCATCACGAAATTGTAACCCCCTGATACCTGAAAAGGATAATAAAGGAAACATTATAAAGCGAAAAGTATTTGTATTTTCTACAGAAAAATACCTATATTCTACAGTAAATACCCTATTTCAGGAAGAAAATCCCGCTAACAGAACAGAAGACAATAACATTGAAACTAATTTGACTAAATCAGATCAACCTAACAGT
>JAIPGP010000142.1 GCA_021735645.1 Candidatus Cloacimonadota bacterium | reverse complement strand
ACAGAGTTTTTAAAAGTATAGAAGAAGTTGAGCAAAGGCTTGTAATCGCGTTAGTCGAATTGAATAAAGAAAAATCAAAAATGAGGAAAATGACTCATTTTAATTGGATATAAATATAATTGATAGCGGTTTGGTATTAATACAGAATATTAAGCAAAAAAAATAAAGCTAAGTCATCTTGACACCTCAGGATGACTTAGCTTTATAATAGACTTACTCCCCAACCAGCAATCTCAATCTCTTCGTCCACTATGTCCGCTGCGTCCGCGAAGTCCACAATAATGATCAGCGAATAAGCAGAAGTTTCCTGGTTTCACTAAACTCACCTGTTGATAATTTATAGAAATATACACCAGAAGCAGCCTGCGAACCGTTTGCAGCACAGCCATCCCATTTAAGCTGGTGCTCACCGGCTGTCATGGTTTTATCGATCAGGTTTTTTATCTTCCTGCCACGGCAGTTATAGATATCTAGCGAAGCATGAGAATCATTGGCTAGATAGAAGGATATCTGAGTGAAACCAGAGCGACTGTTATCCATATAAAAAGGATTAGGATAATTACTAATTTTACATTTTACATTTTCAATTTTAAATTCCTCTGTCTCCACCAGTTCATATTCATAAGCTCCCATCTCAACTGATTCTCCCCAATATTCATCCTCATCCAAATCCACCAGTACTTCACCCTCTATCTCAAAATATGTTGTCCCACTGTCAATACACGGTGAAAGTGGCGATAAATGATATTCCCAGCCCGGCTGATCATCAAACAAAGGATCGCTGTCCATATTACCTTCCAGCCAGATTACTTCTCCATTATTATTGGTGACTATTCCCTCTATCCCGTTATCAATATCTGCATAAGCTACCACCACTGTATTAGCCGATTCTGATTCAGCAAAATAAATTTCCTGCCCGTTGTCCCCCCACATGATCGTATTAACCAGGATTATATTACAATTATAAAAACAGTAAATTCCACCTCCGGAATCGGCAGTGTTATTAGCTAAGGTTACATTTATTAAATCATGAGTTGAATACTGGAAATATATCCCTCCGCCCATTGATCCAGCAGAATTATCTGCTATCACGCAATTTAACAATGCTGATTTCGAGCTACGAAGATAAATTCCTCCCCCATTTTCAGTTGCTGTATTATTTTCAACTATCACGTTTTCCATATCATCATTAAGGTTCTTGGCATATATCCCTCCCCCATCTCCGTCAGCATGATTACCCGCAATATACACATTTATCAGGTGAGTACCTGTCTCCCAGATCATTATTCCTCCGCCCCAGCCATCCTGGGTTGTATTATTAATGATTCTGGAGTTCATGATTGTTAATGAAATATTCGATATCACAAATACCCCTGCCCCATCATACATTGCCGTATTATTGCTGATTCTCATTTCAGAAAGAATTACATCTGAACCTTCAATGTGTAGTCCACCACCAATAAGTGCCCAGTTATCATGCACAATCAGGTTATCTATTCCCGGACTGCTGTGATAGCATCTTATCCCGCCTCCTTCATCAGCATGACCATTAGTGATTGTGAAGCCTGTCAGCACAGTAGTAGACTCCTCTTCATTTTCAAAAACCACTACACTGTTCAAATCTCCGCCGTCAATAATTGTTTCTGCGATATAACTTGTATCCTGAGTTGTGTAATAAAGCGAACCCAGGGTAATCGCTTTGCCGATGAAATTGATGTTCTCTTCATAAACCCCTGGTGATACAATCACTATATCTCCATCAATCACTCCCTCAATTGCACCCTGAATTGTCCCATAATCCTCCGGCACATAATATGTCTCAGCAAATAAACCTCTCAATACCCCCAGAAACAGTAAAAGTAAAAATAGCTTTTTCATTTTTCCTCCTGCGATAAAAAAAATTGCCAGATATTTCTCACAACGCCAATCTCAAATACCCCTCCCTGAAAATGTCTAATTCATTGCTGTGTCCTCCCCGTCTGCTAAGTCCACAACATTGATCAGCGAATTAAAAGCAGTTTCCTGGTTTCACTAAACTCACCTGCTGATAATTTGTAATAATACACTCCGGAAGCTGCTTTAGAACCGTTTGCAGTACAGCCATCCCACTCAAACTGGTGATCACCTGCTGTCAGGGTTTTATCGATCAGGCTCTTTATTTTTCTGCCACGGCAATTATAGATATCTAAGAAAGTGTGGGAATCATTTGCCAGATGAAATGATATGCGGGTAAACCCGGAACGGCTGTTATCAGTATAAAAAGGATTGGGGATATTTTGCTGGAGCTGCGTTATATTCTGAGGAATTTGGTTATCATCTTCACCAGTGGGTACAATCCAGGAGATCGTGTTAGAAGGTTCGGTTTCATTAGTACCGTCATAACCAGTGATATAGAAATCTGTAGTTTCTGCTATGGGCAGCGGGACAGGGTATTGATGATTTGTCACAGGGAATTCCGCGATCATTTCCTCATCAGCATAAAGTCTGTAGGTTTGGCAGGCTGTAGTTTCTGCCGGAGGATTCCAGAAGAGGATAGGAATATCATCTAAGCCAGAGGCAAAAGTAAGGTTCCAGGGAGTGAGAGGTTTTTCCTGAGGCATCCACTGCACAAAGAAGTCATCCGCCAGTGGCAGGAAGGATGATTCTGTGGCAGTGAGATTGATGGTGGACATATCAATTGCAAAGTTCCCTTCCATCAGATCCTGGGCAGTGAGACTTAACCGGGAAAAGAAGCCAATATCAGCTACATACTGTTCCTGATAACAGAAGGCATTTTCGTAAGTGGCAAAGCAGGTGAAAGATTCATGCAGTTCTGAATCAATTTCTATAGTATCACGAGCAACTACCGTGTAATCAAAGATTACGGATTCATCACCGCCATATAAACGTAAAGATTCCCAGGTGTCTCCAACCTGGATATCATTGATTTTCATATATACTTCATTATAAGGCACAAATTCTTCAATCTCCCAGCCGTTTTCAGTATAGATTGGTTTGCCGTAATAACGCAGATAATTTCCATCCTGATAGAGCAGCGCCTGGCTATAAGGATATACACCGCCTTCCACAAAATGATAGAGTGTGTAATCTCCTTCGATCACAATTCTGGGTACGTAGTAATGAGTTTCATACTCATAATCAAAGATTTCAAGTTCAAGGTCAGTGTATTGACTGGTTTCTGTGATAGATAGTACGTCCGGAAAGAAGTAATCTCCAATAGCGCCCACAGCGATATTACCTTCCACTCCGGTGCCGGTGATGATCAGAAAATAAAAGCCACTGGGTATCATGCTTAACTCAAAGCTGCCATACTCAATGGGATACATTTCCACATCCAGATTGCTGTTCACATTGAAGAGGTTAAATACCCAGTTATCTATTTCAAAGCCGCTATAGGTGAAAGTGCCTGAAAGCAGATTTGCCGGGGGAGCATAGATCGGGTCAAAATCTACTATTGGTAGAGAAGGACTATCTTCGCCATCGTGGATGGTCACAGCGATATCAGCATAATCTTCTGAGTCCCAGGTATTATTTTCTGCCATAATCGTATAAGTATTGGAACAGTTGTATACATAAACGGAATTATTCACCCCATTGGCATCAATATTTTCCTGAAAGGTATTCATTCCCTGTTCCAAAGGGTTTGCACTGGCAGTATTACCCATATAGGGATTAGCTCCATTTGTGATATAGAGAGCAGTATAATTACCGGTAATAGCGTTCCCGGTGATCATGGGTGTGGCAAGCGTACCGTAACACATCACACCGGCACCGCTATTCATGTCACCCGGGATAAAATTATCACTTATCTGGTTATCCTGAAGAGTTCCGCCGCAATTATAGAAATAAACTCCTGTCAGGTTGCCTATGATCTGATTATTCTGGATCAGGACATTAATAGTACCGGCAGAGAACATATCTGTGCAGGTAATACCCTGCTTATTATTATCATGAATATAATTATCCCGGATAATTGGAGAGCATACCGCACCATTAGTCTGGATATTCACCTGGATCGCCCCGCGGTACTGGGTACCCATGCCGTTACTGGTAATTTCGCAGTTCTGGATAATAGTGTTACCATTCTCATAGATATCAATACCGTTTTCAATACTGTGCTCTATGAGGCAATTCTCTATGAGTACATCCGGCGGATTGGCATTTCCGATCGCAAAAAGATGAATACCTGTCATATTGGCATCCAGATGACTATCGTGGATATACACCGGAGCATCAATGGAATTTATACCATTATCTGCTCCGCGGATGAAGCAGTAGGAAATCTCATAGCCGTCTCCTGTTTCCTGTTCCAGACGTATTTCATCCCAGTAACCGCTGTAAGTGGGATAGCGGACAAAATAGATAGAATCAGTTTCTGTGCCCTGAGCAATCAGCATCCCTTCCGCCGTAATATTCCAGTCACCCCAGAATTGCACGCTTACTCCCGGCTCAATCGTAAGCTCATCACCGGCAGGTATCTGAACATCACCAATCACAACAAAAGGACTGTCTTCCAAAGCCCAGGTGCCTGTTTGCACTCCGCTAACGTCTGTAGCGGATAATGAAAGGATATTTATAAAAAGAAAAATAATTATTACATGCTTCATTTTAGTCTCCTGTAGATTTTTTCTATTAAGAGAAAGAGGGGGTTATTGTGTCAATAAAAATCGAAAATCTGATACCTCGTATCATAATCCTCCCGGATTAAGCCCTAAAATTGTCAAACTGGAAAGTTTGACCTACATCATCCAAATTATCCTGCTGCAATATGTTACCTGGGTGACCAGACAAGTCACCTTGCGAATGATTGTAAACCTTCGCAATGGTAACGACCAATTATGACCCAGATTCTTAACTTTATATCCACGACGTCCATAAGAGCTCCTGGCTCATCCTCTAAGAATCACAATTCCCTGTGTGTTCTGTGATTAAAAAATCCTCTCTGCGGAATACACATGGTAATTTAATTATTGGATTTGACGGTCAATGAAATTTCGATAAAGGCTCTTATGAATTAATCAATCTCCAGATCATATCTGACACCGAAACCCAAATAATGGGTGTTATTTACTTTTATTCCGCTACCCATCCATCATCCATGGATTGATAATTTGATTGCCAGATCTTTTGCTCATTATGGTAAAAACCATATCCTGTAAAAAGATAAAATCGCCTGTTTTCAACCTGCTGGAGTGTTTTCATGATAGATGCACCAAAATTTATTTTTAGCTCTTTACCATAACCAAAATAATCCTCTACTTCTTCTTTACTAAAAGCAGAAATATGGTCAGGTGGTAAACCCAATTTGAACTCCAGTGCCTGTAGACAATACTGTATCTGGTAAGTTAACCAGCAGAGATTATCACTAAAATAACGACAATAAGTTTCATAATTACATCCTGCAATATACCAATAATATTTATTAAAAAGTCAAGGTAATATTTCTTTATTCTAATAAACTCCCCCCGAGACTGTTCAACATCACGCTACCCCCTGTAACAACTTATGCTTTATAATATCAATAATACTGCACACTTTCAGATTTTCTTGACATATGTGTGGCAGATTAATGTCATCTATGAAGCATTTCTCAAAATGTATCGG
>JAIPGP010000039.1 GCA_021735645.1 Candidatus Cloacimonadota bacterium | reverse complement strand
CCTCCATGTTTTTAAAAAACAAGATCAATTACAAATCTTTATTTTGACAAGGAAAAAAATACAAATCGACGATAAAGTATTGAAGTGTAAGATATTATATTTCATTTATACTTTATGAGGTCAGGTGTTCTGCAGTTAAATCTACGCCAGTATAAGCAATAAGCAAATCTTTTTCTGATAATTTTGATAGTTCTGTATTGTCATTTAAATCAGCGATAGGAATATTGCGTAAGGTGAAATTTATTTCCTTATCTACCTCAGAGATTAAGGAAACGGATGCCTCGTATTGTTTTAGTTCAAAATTTAGTAATTTGATTAAAGAAGTATCATAATTGCCTTGTAATGCTTTCAGGAATGTTTCATCAGAAGCTTTGATTTTATAAACTTTCAATTTCAGTAATTGTTCAGGTTCTGTATTTCCTGCAATTATTGCCTTGATAATTGACATTCCTGTTTTACCTGTAATGTCTGATAATACTTTGTGCAAGAGGACATTCATTTGAGTTAGTAATTTTTGCATCCTGAGCACATAACGAGATTTGTCTTGCGTAAGCTTTTCACGATACCTCATCAAGTTGCGGAAATCACGAATAGCAAGTTTAGGAATAAATGAATTATTCAGTAAACCATAAGAGTGTAATTTTTGCATCCAGACACAGTCAAGATAATCTGTTTTCTGACGTCCAGGAAGATTTTTTGCTTGATTTGCATTGCATAAAAAAACTACAAAGCCATATTCTTCAAGCAAGTCATATAATGGTATCCAGTAAACACCAGTTGATTCCATACAAACAGATTCAACTTTGCATTCTTTGAGCCATTTGCAGATTTCATGCAAATCAACAGTAAAGGTTGAGAATTTTCGAACATTATAAGGCATTAAGTGTGGTGCAACAGCTACCCAGTGATATCGAGAGCCAATGTCTACACCAGCAGAATTAGGATTCGTGACGGTTAAACCATTAAATACACGATTTTTCTTGACGGGTTTACGAGTTTTTTGCAGTATTTCCATGTTAACTCCTTTGCGTATTTTAGGTTGTGGTTAATTGAAAAATACGCAAAGCTTTTTTATATTTATTTGAATATTTTGCAATAATTAAATTGAGTATCGAGAAAAACTAGGCATTTGCACCCAGATACCAACCTCGTGATTGTTTCGTCTTTTTAGAATGATACGCAGTATTTTTTATGCTCTATTCACAGTAACATTAAGTTATCTTACATTACATTTATCCGTGCAAATCCGTGAAATCCGTGGCTAAAATCTCTTTTTTATATCTCCCCGATAAAACCAGCAGATGATTCCCCAGTGGTTTATCAATAAGGGCTTTTAAATCACCGGCATCAAGGCTGATCTCAAGCTGAGTCCTGCAAAGATTTTCTTCCTGCAGATGCCCTGTCACTCTGCCTTCTGCTGCCCAGATATCTTCCAGATACTCGCCTCCCAATCTGAATAATGTCACTTCATCATATTTCAGCTTGCCTTGAATTCCCACTCCCAGTCCGGATTCAAAGTGTGAACGCATAACCACATTCTCAAGATCGCTTAAGGGTGCGGTGCAATGGGCAAGAGTAATAACTGATCTCTCACGGTCAATACGCACGGGATTAGCCATCCAGGGTATTTTGTCATGCACTTTTTTTGCCCACATCATCCCGGTAATACTGGCAATATCACCTTCACAGCCGGCTGGAAAATTCGAGGCATTCAATCTGCCCAAAGCATAACAGGCAGTCATTTTATCTTCAACCACCAGATCAAAGCAACGAATCGTCAGCGCATCAAGTTCATATTCAGTGATTATTTCCTTTAAAGCCAGATATACCGCTTGAGAATTTAGCAGGTCCTGCCCGTCAGGTTCCCTCACCTCACCAGAATATTGCCTCACTTCCTTGCTATCTGAATCTGATAAATGTTTACTGATAAGCTCTCGCAAGTAGGCTATCTCAACTTTTTGCAACTCTATTCCCCACCTGCGCTGCAGCACTTCTGCCGAATAAGTACTGGCGATCAGCCAGTTAGAAGGTTTACCAATAACACCCAATCTATAGCCAAGTAAACTGCTCTTTGCCTTTTGTTCGCTCAAATTGTTCTGGTTTGTATCAAAATCTATTTCTCCCGCCTCCAGATCAATTATCTTCACGCTTCTATTTTGCCGCTGAAAACTGGCAGAAATCTCCAAGGCAGCAGCCAAGGAATTATTACCCCGATGAGTAAATAAGATTATCTTATCCAAAACCTGCTGATTGATCTCATTTGCTACAGCCTGCTCCGTGCCACCTGTAAGAATCAATATCCCATCATATTCAATGTGACACTCAAGGAGAGATATGCCCTGTTTATCCAGATGCTCTTCAATTTTTCTCAGGATATCATTTTTGGTTATCTCATCCATAAAATCTGAATATATTATTTTTAGCCTAAGCTCCACAAAAACTCTCCTATTTCAAATCTTCATGTCTATCATGTCCATCTCGTCCATCCTGTCCATAAAAAAAGCTCAACAACAGATAATCAAAACCTGATCCCAGTCCCCAAAGTTCACTGGGTTCACAGAATACTTATTTCATTTTTATCAGGCGGATAGCAGTTGAGGAATTAGCGGCAGTTTTCACAATTGAGAGATAAATTCCAGAGGGAACTGGCAACCCGGAATTATCTTTACCATCCCAGACAGGTAGCATTGGGCTGGTGATATTTTTTACTAATCTGCCTCTGATATCATATATTTTGATGGTCTCTATCTGACTGCGGGAATCGGTGGTTCTAAAAGTTACCGTATTGTAGAAAGGATTTGGATATGTAGTCACTTCATGAGCTTCAGTAACATAATTTTCGTCTGTTGAAGACTGCTGGAGCTGGAATTTCATATCTATGGCATAAAGTCCCACTTGAAAATCAGAGATGTGTGTCTCATTGAGCTCATAGAGATTGACCGTGAAATTTTGTCCCCATTCGCCACCGAGAACTGCCAGGTTTGTATTATCCGCTTCTATAACACTGCCTCCAGGTAGAAAAGGCTCAGCAGGAGAATAGAGTACTGTCCAGTCAGCAGCGTTATAAGCATAAACTCCTGCATTCATGGCGTCTCCAATATACACAATGCCCTCTGGAGTGATCGTAAGGTCGCCGCAATAACCACCCATTTCTATGGTGTGTACTATAGTATCTGTGGAAATTGAAATAATCTGGATCGTCCCCATAACGTCTGACCAGTCACCGGTGCAGGAAACATGAACCTGATCTCCATCTGCCAGCAAGTACTGCGGATTTGTTGCTGTGGGAATTGTAGCGATAACCTCATATGCTTCCAGATCAATAACCGAAACGGAGCAATTATTATAGTTTGTCATGTAGTCCGTGTTGCCCACATAGAGTTTATTGCCACTAATTGCCATGCCTGCCGGATTATTGCCTGCTGTTACCTGATCAATTACTGTATCAGTTGCCAGTTCTATTTTGTATATCTGATTAGAAAATCCCCCGGATACAAAAAGATAATCCTCTGTCAGGATCAGGTCATAGGGATTAACATTCAAGCCCAGAAAAATATTGGTGAGCGTAGCCCCTGTGCTGCTTTCTATCTTCTGAATGCTGTTGTCACCTGAATTTGCCACATATATATACTGCGTGTTGCAGACAAACCGGTTTGGCATATAGCCCAAAGCAGCAAAGGCATTATTAACATTTCCCGTTTCCAGATCGATCCTGGAAAGCGTTTCACTGCCGCTATTCAATATATAAAGCACCGCAGCATTAAGCAGGAAACAGAAAGTTAGTAATATAAATAATATGGTTTTTTTTATCATCTTATCCTCTTTTTTAATTTAATAGTAAAACTGTAATTTCTGCCGGGCTGCGGCATATATTCATAGATATTATAGTGTTCATCCAAGAGATTATTGATCTGGAGCTGCCAGGTGATCAGCCAGTTTCGATATTTCATGTTCCAACCCGCAGAGCAGTTGTATAACTGATATTCTGCCAAAAGTTTCTGCTGGGTCAATTGGTCACGAGTAGTCCATTGACTGCCGGTAAACTGCATGTTAATATTAAAACTGCAAGGTGCCGGGGACCAGTTTATACCTAAATTGCCCTGATAATCAGGAGTGTAGATAAGTTCTTTATTATAATAAGCCGAAGCTTCTCCATTTTCCAGCCTGGTTTTATCTGCTGAAATTGTCTGAGTATATGAGCCCTTAAAATTAATATTTTTCGCTGGAGTCAATTCTCCCATATATTCCAGATTAGTAACCTGAGCTTCACCAATATTGACAGGTTTCCAGGCTTTGTTGACGGATTCAATCCAGATTATCATATCCTGCAATTCATCTTTTCTACAGGAAAAACTGAGCATGTTATCCAGATACTGCAGACTGGCAGCCGTTTTATATCCGCTGCTGGTTTCCGGTTTCAGGTCAGGATTTCCGATTGCTTCCGCATTGCCCTGCCAGTAGAGGCTGTAGAATGAGGGCAGGGTATAGCTCCAGAGTCTGCCAAACGAGGCTGAGAGTTTTAGCTGTGATTCATAAGCTATCCCGCAAAAAGCACCTCCGCTTGTTTCTGGTGAAAAATCCTCAGTAACATCATACCGACTGTCCAGCTTCAGCCACGGAGAAAACCTGCCCTTTTCCAGATTCAGAGCCAGTTCGGAAAATATTGCCTGGGAAGTTCTTTTAACTTCGGGTTGAGAATTTAGCTGGTGCACTGTTTCTTCATATTTATAACTTTCATAAAGCTGTTCAGCACCCAGCTTCAGGTTTATATTTGAGACTGGTTTCCAGTTGATCTGCGGTCTGATACCGCTGCTCTTTTTATTATTCTTACCGCAGATATAATAATATATGTTATTGATATATGCTTCATCAAGGCGTGTATTATCATATACTGTGTTTTCCTGATTATACCAGCTCTTCCAGGAATAGTTCAGCTTCTGCCTGTCATAATTCCAGCTAAATTGTCCTTTAAAAATCTCTCCCGAGATCTGAGCTTTGTAAAATTGCTCCGGATTATTTATCGCACCCGGCAGCATGCGTATAAAGTCTGTGTAATATGCTTTTATATCCCAGTCACCCCACTGCGTGCGATAAGTGAAAAAGGCAGAAATATCTGCCTGCCGGAAAGAATTGTTTTCCCTGGTCAATTCTTCCTCTACCAGATTCCAGTTTTCAGGTGCCGGATAAGTAAAATCGTTTTCCGCCTGCTGATAACTGATATTAGTCTGCCAGGTGAAACGCTGAAAAATTCTGCTGTATCTGAGATTAGCAGTATAATAGTCAAATGAGCCATAACTAATTGCAGTTTCCAGTTCGACCGGCTGCCTGGGCTGTCCGGTTTTCAGATTGATCACAGTACCCATCCCTCCTGAACCGGCAGTGCCTGCAGCAGATATTATCTCTATCTCGGCTATTAAACTGAGCGGTACTCGCGAAAGGTCAAATTCCTCACCAGCAATGTTCAGCGGAATCCCATCCAGCATCACCAGCGTATGCCTGCTTTCATAACCCGGCACTTTCAAGGTCTGCTGCGTCCCTGCTGTGCGTGTGCCGTTTAGCTGTAATCCCGTTTCTGCTGCAATGAAACCCGCCAGTGATTCGTTCTCTACCTGATTATCTGATATTGTGATCAGTCTGCGAACTAACGGCTGGTCATTATAACGGCTGCCTGCCACATCTCTGCCGGCAATACTGAGAGCAGTTCTATTCAGAACCAGTTTTAAGGGTATTGAATCTGCTGCCAGACGCATTTCGGCATATCCCAGTTTATGGAAAAGCACCGTATCTGGCACAGTCACACTCAAATGATATATTCCATCTTCCCGGGTTATGGCAAAATCATCTGAGCTTTTCACTAAAACCCGATCCAGAGGCTGACCCTGCTCATCAGTTACGTATCCGGATACCCGCTCTGCCGATAAAGTCAGGCAATATAATAAAGCCATAATAACTATTTCCGTTTTTAGGTTCATTATCTCTTATATCCCGAATATACCAGATTGGGCTGTCCACTCACCGGATTAGTTATCACCTGAATATTGTGTTCATACACCTCTACCAGGGAAGCTTCTGTGATCACATCTTTGGGCTGCCCCTGTCTGATTATCTGTCCATCTTTCATTAATATCGCCTGCGTGCAGTATTCCACTGCCAGATTGATATTATGCGAGACCAGGATAATGGTCTTGTCCTGCGTGAAATGAATTTCAGATAATAGCTGCATTATGCTGATGGCATGATTAACGTCCAGACTGGCAAAAGCCTCATCCAATAGCAGAATCGGTGTGCATTGCACTAATGCCCGGGCAATAGCCACCCGCTGCTGTTCGCCACCGGATAGCTCACTGAAATTCTTATCCGCCAGCTCCAGCAGATCAAGCTCATGCAATGTGCTTCTCACTATTTCTTTGTCTTCTTTTGTGTAACTGCCCAGATACCCCAGATAAGGAAATCTGCCCATCAACACCAGTTCCCGCACCTGATACTCAAACTGCAACTGAAAATTCTGCGGGATCAGAGCTATTTGATGAGCAAGCTGTCTGCTTCTGTATTCTCTTAGTTCTTTACCATTGATCACTATCCTGCCGGCAGATGCCGCCAAATAGCCACTAAGGCATTTGAGCAACGTAGTCTTACCGGCACCATTAGGTCCTAATAATGCCGTGAAACTGCCTGGCTTAAACTGCAGATCGATGTTATGCAACACCTGCCGGTCATGGTAACCAGCACTCAAATTATAAATATTTATCATTTTTACCTCATTCTGCTTGACGGCAGAATCACTGAAAATAAAAAGGTTGCGAACTCCTACTAATTCAGTATGTTATTAAAAGGAGAAAAAAGATGTATATATCAACGAAGACGGGATATGCTCTCAGAGCAATGATTGAGCTGGCACTCACTGGAGACAAACAGCCTCTATCCATCGCGGAGCTGGCTAATAGACAGCAATTGCCTTCCAAATACCTGGAACGGCTTTTCAGTCTGCTCAAGAAATCGGAGCTGGTGAAAAGCAGAAAAGGCACTAATGGCGGCTACCTGCTGGCTCGTGAGGCAGAAACTATAACTCTGCAGGATGTGATGCACGCTGTGGAAGAATCTCATTACTACACTTATTGCCGGCATCAGAAAATTGATGCGGATTACTGTCAGGGTCTAAGCTGCCATCTTCGCGGGTTCTGGGACCGGATCGGAACTGATCTGGAATCATACTTTTCCAATATCAATTTACAAAGTATAATAAATAAATATATAAGAGGAGATCATGAAGCGAATTTATTTGAATAATTGTCTCACCAGTCAACCAGCCCCGGAAGTGATTGATGCCATGCTGCCCTATTATAAAGAAAAGTTTCACTTTCCGGAAAACTTTATTCAGCCCGGCACGGAACGCAGCCGGGAACTGGAAGAATTCAAAGCTATAGTGGCTGGTTCTATCAACGCCCAGCCGAAAGCTGTGCACTTCACTAATAGCGGTACTGATGCTAATAACCTGGCAATCAAGGGCTATATCTCTGCTAATGCAGCAAAAGGGAACCATATTATCTGCTCAATTGTGGATTACCCTGATATCCTCACGAATGCTGCCTATTTTGAAGAAAGCGGTTTTGAAGTGAGTTATCTGAGCTGCGATGCTGATGGTTTCATTGATCTGGAAGAACTGAAACAAGAGCTACGGAAAGATACTATCCTGGTGATGACCACTTTGGCAAATCATACAGTTGGCACTTTGCAGGATATCACAGAAATTAAAAAGATCATTGATGAATCCATATCTAATGCAGCTCTGTTTGTAGATGCCTGCCAGGGATATGGCAGAGTACCGGTCGATGTGCAGCAGATGAATGTGGATATGCTCACTCTCAGTGCTCACAAAATCCATGGACCTCAAGGTGTGGGTGCACTCTATATCAAACCCGGCATATCAGTTGCTCCCACTCGTCACGGTATCAATAGAATTGACCCCCTGGCTACAGGTGCTATTTCAATTGCTAATATAGCCGGTTTTGCTAAAGCAGTGGAACTGGCTTTTGATAAATTCCAGGAAAACGTGGATTATATCCGCAACCTGACACGCTATCTATTTGAAAGTATTGAAAAGAGAATTCCCTATACTATGCTCAATGGCGCTTTCTGCGATTATCGTGCACCCCATAACCTGAATGTCTCTTTTGATTTCATTGAAGGCGAAGCTATTATGATGATGCTTGACCAATACGGCATCAGTGTAGCTACTGGCAGTGCCTGCTTCTCCGAAGGACTGCAGGCAAATTATGTAATGATGGCTATGGGACGTAATCACGAACAAAGCCACAGCTCTATGAAATTTACTTTAAGCAGATATAATACCAGAGAAGAAATTGATTATGTAGTTGATAAACTGGAGGAAGTGGTAAAAGAATTACGCCGCCGCAGTCCTCTGTATGCAGATTTTATAGCAAAACAATAATATAGGAGTAATCATGCAGTATTCACAAAAAGTTCTGGATCACTTTATGAAACCCCACAATCTGGGCAAGCTTGACACCTCAAATGCAGAAGCAACAGAAGGCAGTCCCGCCTGTGGTGACCAGGTGTCTATCTGGCTAAATGTCAATGAAGATACCCAGGTTATTGAAGACATTGGTTTTCTTTCCTATGGCTGCGCTTCCAATATCGCCACTGCTTCCATCATTACCGATATGGCAAAGGGCAAAACCATTGCCGAAGCCAAAGCCATCTCCTGGAAAGAAGCCGCTGAAGAACTGGATGGCTTGCCACCTGTGAAAATGCACTGCTCCGTACTGGCAGTGGACACTCTACGCAAGGCTATAAAAAATTATGAAATTGCTCATCACCTCATTGAATCTGATAAAGGCTCGCTGAACAAGGAAATGATACTCGCTGAACTCGCCAAAATTCTCTATCCCAAAGTTGGAGAAGACCTTATATCGCTTAAAATGGTGAAATATGCCAGTGTGAATGAAGACGGATTAGTGACTATTGATGTGGAAATCCCCAAATTTGACCAGTACCGCGAAAATGTAGCTGATGAGATCAGAGAACACATCGAAAAACTGCCCGGTGTGAAAAAAGTCACGATTAATCTCTAAGATCAGTAAATTGCTGATCCGGTCGCACGTTATATATTTATAAAGAACTTATGCCTCCTGCGGGAGGCTTTTTTTTATTTCTTCCGCCAAAGCAGATAGATAAATAATGGACAGCCGATAAAGGAGGTCACTATCCCTACCGGTAATTCGATCACTGCCAGATGCATGGCAATAAAATCACAGATCAATAAGAATACAGAGCCAAATACTCCGGCATAAAATATACTTTCAGGCTTGTTCCCTTTCCAGATTAGGCGCACCAGATGCGGTACTATCAATCCCACAAAGCCGATTATCCCGGAAAAAGCTACCGTTAGCCCGGTCAATAAAGAGCACACAATAAATATCTGCACCCGCAGCCGTCGCACATTCAGCCCCAGACTCCCTGCTAACAGATCTCCAGTAGAAAGCACCAGCAGCCGTCTGCCCTGCAAAGCCAGCCAGCCCAGCAGAACCAGACAGATGATGGCAATCCCTATAAATATCTGCCAATCGCTATTACTGAATATATGCCCTAGATTACCCATTAAAATATTGATAATATTCCCAATATCATTCTGGTTCAAATACATCACCAATGATATTATGGAGGATAGGAACATGCCCACAATGATACCTGCCAATAGTAATCGCGTTGTATTGAACATCCCGTCTCTTTGTGCCAGCCAGTAAACTGCCAGCATGGCAGCCAGCGCTCCCAGAAAACCAAATAGCGGCATCAGTAGAAATAAACCCGCAGCTCCAGCTAAGATACTTGCCAGGGCAGCTCCGGAACTGACTCCTAAGATATAAGGCTCTGCCAGAGGATTATTTAATAACAATTGAAAAGCAAATCCCACGCTGCCCAGCGTCATGCCCACCAGCATGGTAAGCACCAGCCGTGGCAGCCGTAAATGCTGGATCACATAGCCAGATGCCGCGCCAAATACTATATATATATAAATCACTGCTGTCATCAGTGCAAAAAGCAGAATGACCCGCCAGTGCTTACTCATTTCTTTCCTCAATCAGTTCTCGCAGCAGTTTCACACCTTCAAGTGAGCGCGGAGTTGCCCTTAACAACAAGTCTGGATCTATATCTTCTGAATTATAAATATGTTGATGGAGCACAGCACTTACCTGACCCCAGCCTTTACGACTTTCCACCTGCTCAGAATTCATGCCCGGATATAAAAGCAAAATATAATCAGGATCAGCAGCCAGCACAGCTTCCGGTGACACCCGGCTGTAATCTCGAGGCAGACCGGCAAAGATATTATCAAATCCTGCTAATTCTACCAGTTCTCCCACATACGAGTCATCTGCCACACTCATAATGGGATCTCCATATATTTCCACATAGATGGATGGACGCTGCTCAGGCATTGTCTCTCGCAAATGCTCTATCACGGCACTCAAACTGTCGGTCAGTTCTTTTCCTACCTGCTCTGCACCGATAACTTTTGCTATCTCTCCAATAGATCTCAGCATTTCTGCCAGTGAAGCAGGATAAACCTTTTCCACTCTGAAAGCAAGCTTTTGCAGCTCAGCTGCCAGAAAGTTCTGCTCCAATCCGGATACAAATATCACATCCGGCTGTAAACCGGCAACTTTCTCCATATCAATCCCGCCAAAAGTTCCTACTCGAAATATCTTCTGAAGTTCCACCGGATAATTGCATTCCATTGTCACACCGGCAATATTCTTTTCTCCCTGCAATTGATAAACAATTTCCGCTACTTCAGGTGATGTGATCACTAGTTTCAGGTTAGAGCTGTCAGCTTTAGGTGGTTTTGTGCAATTAGATAGCAATAGTGCTGCCAGCAGCAGCCAGAAAAAATATCCGCATTTCCCGTTCAATATACCTCCTGCCGTTATGCAGCAGAAAGTACAGGCTTTGAGCATCTCACCAGTTCTCAGCAGGAGATGTTCATTGTCTGTATGGCAGGTTTCCTGGCTCGCAGCTCCCTTTCTTTCCAAGCCTTCCCGCTCTCGCAGTGACCCGCAAATATCTATTTTACGCTGCTTACAGTGGCTGAGACCGCTCACGTTTCACACGTGATTCCCTTTTAACTTTCGCACCACACAACATGATCTTTGCCATATCTTACTCACCTGTTTTCCTGTCAAGCTCAGAAAGAGAAATCACACATATCCATAGCGGCAGACTTGTGCCTGCCCATCTTCCTAAACCATTCATCCTCCCCTGCAGGCTCAACAAATTAACACGGTTAATGTCCTCCATCAGCCCATGTCGCCCAGTCTTTCTTCGTTCTTCACATTACAATCGTAGCTTAATCCGGATTAAGCATTTTTGCTCCATCAAACTGGAAAGTTTGATCTACATCCCTGGCTTACCTTCGTTCTTAACACTACATTTTCCGTGTGTTCAGTGTGTTCCGTGGTTAAAAAATCTTACATTAATCCTGTAAATATCCCCAATCCGGCAAATCCTGATTCAGAAGATTGATTAAGAATTATCGCGTAAGGCATATATTAGAAATAACGCCTGTCCTGTTTCTAAATGTTTTAGTTTTCTTTCCAGGAAAGAGCAGTTTTACTTCTGATAAATCAGCAACAACACCTTAATATAAAAACGTTGCCTAAATACTCCGCTCTCAAAATATAAGTCTATAAAAAATGTAAGAGGTGTTTATGAAAAAAGTAATGCTCGTTATACTGCTGATTTTGGCAATAATGTCTTTATCCGCCAAGCAGATCAAGAATTTTGCTGAATTGCTCACAGCCCTACGTCAGGGTGAAGATGCCAGTCTGGTAATTGAATATGGTAATTGTAAACTTATCTCTGATAATGAAGAATCCACTGCCCCTAATGCCATTGGTGGTATGCCAATTGACGTCTGGGAATATTTTGCTCCCATGTCTATTGGTAATCCTCAGGCTTTTATAGTCTGCTCCCAGACCAGGCTCATCAATCTGAACGGCTTTGTTTATAACTATGCTAAACTCAAGATCAGTGATGATAATTCCGTAGTACTCACTGCTCAATATGTTCTACCAGAAAGTTTTGAACTGGATATGAACGAGAAATTCTTTACTACTATCAATGATGGTAAAAATGAAGGAGCAGCCTACCTCTACTCGGATTAATTGCTGATTTTTTATTGTCGGGAATCGTGAGTTGTGAGTCGAAAAAAAACAGTCAGTCTATATCGCTCAGAAGTCCTGTTCTTGCCTTAGTCTTTACATTACAATCGTAGCTTAATCCCGGATTAAGCCTTTTTTCCATCAAACTGGAAAGTTTGATCTACATCTGGCTTGACTTCGTTCTTTACATTACATTCCTCTGTGCCTCTGTGGTGAAAAATCTTACATTACATTAGCTGCGACCATCTCTCCAATCCATCTAATCCGTGTTCCACATTTTCTGTATCATTTCTATAATTCGTCAATAATACCCACTATGTATTGAAGCAGCAGAGCACAATCATAGGCTTCAATCAGACCGTTCCCATCTATATCTGCCCGTTCAATGCGCCATTCCACCCAGGGAAAAGGCAGACCGCCAGGCTCTATACCAGCCACATAATGCAGAATCATCGAAGCATCATAACTATCAATTTCCTGGCTGGCATCCACGTCTCCAATTGTATTCCAGATTTCAATATCTATCGGGATACTGGGACTGGATTCCACCAGCAGATATTGAGTTCGGATTGTATAAATATAGCTGCCATCTTCCGGCAGGTCATTATAAGATAACTGTGTATCAGACAAAGAGGCAATCAGTTCATTATTCCGGTATATATTCCAGCCGGTGATAAGTGCCAGAGCTTGCGGTTCTTCCCAGGAAAGTGATACTTCGGGATAGATAACTATTCCTTCGGGATTTAACGGAGCAGGGTATATATCAAGAACTGTAACCAGGAAAGTATCGTCAGCAGATAAATTTCCGGCACAAGCTGTTACCGTAATATTGGAGAATCCCCCTGCAACCAGGGCATCCAGATATATCGTAGTGCCTGAGATGGAAGCCGAACAGCAGTCAGGATTAGTATTTGCAGTGATGGAATAGGTCATGGCAACACCCTGGGAATGCATGAATGTATCACTGATGTCTATTGTAGTAGAGGAATTTGCCTCTAATATCACATTTGAAATAGGATTGACAACGGATATATTGACCATGCCCAGCATGGCATTATTAGCAGCACTTATGGCAGTGGAAACATTGTTACCCCCACTCAGATATTCATAATCTGCCCCAATTACAGAAAAATAGGGTACATAGCCATTACCAAAATTATTGTAATAATTATCTAATTGCGCTGACCAGGGCATATCATAAAAATAACTGTTCCAGTTATAGGAACATAACAGATAAGCCTGATCCTGATTGACATTATTCCACCAGCTATTGAGCTGCGGCGCTGCCGCAACGCAACCCCCTCACCAGTTCTCGCCCCAGAAAAATACAATTACTCTGCCACTATCCACCAACTCATGAACACTGTGGTATTCTCCATTATTATCCGTCCAGGAATGGTCTCCCACAGTATCTCCAATACTATATGCAGACAGGAAACTGATAAACAGTAATACACCAATAGTCAAAATCCGCTTCATCAAAAACCCCCATTTTTTCTTCGCTACCCTAATCATAGAAATTCTGAAAACATGTCAATCCAATAATTTTCTCTAGGTCTAATTTCTATTTGACAAAAAAAGGAATAAAAATTGCTTATATATTGTTTTTATGTGAAAGGAGGTTTTATGCCAAAAATGAAATTTATATTAGGGCTTACATTTTTATTATTTACCTTAGCCTTAAGCAGCTATGAAATTAATCTGGCTGGCGATGTTCTGCAGATAACCGGAGAGCCTGGGGAGCTCACTAAATCCACGCTATCAGTGGAATTAGGACGGTTTACTACCTTGGAAGTGGAAGGTTTGCAGCAGGGAGCCAGTATAGGTGATCCTGATCTACCACATTATACCAGAATTATCGCTCTGCCTGATAATGGTAACTGGGAAATCAGCAAATTTACTTATGATGTAAAGGAAATTGACATCGAAAACCCAATTATTCCCAGTGGCTGGGAAGATCTTACCCAATGGCAGGATAACCGCGCTAACCAGTGGTTTCCCAGCGAAATTGTCTCTATCAGCGAGCCATCAATCATGCGTAACTACCGTTTTTCGCAGGTGAGTATAGCTGCAGTGCAATATAATCCAGCCCTGCAAAAGATTCGTCTGATCACAAACCTTGATCTTCAACTCGCCGTGGACTATTCAAATTATACTAATCCTCAAACAGGCAGGGAACTGCCCGGTTCTGCCGCCTTTGATAAACTGGCACAGTCATGGATATTTGGAGCAGATAATTATCGTAATGATAATGATTATGCAGGCAGTCTGCTGATTATTAGCCGCTCTTCGGTTGTTTCATATCTGGAAACACTGGCAGAATGGAAACAAAAAATGGGATTCCACACCATTATTGCCACTACCACAGAAACCGGCAGCAGCAGCAGCAGTATCCAGAATTATATCCAGAATGCCTATGATAACTGGGAGTATCCGCCTGACCATGTTCTGCTGGTGGGTGATGTGAGTGGCAGTTACAGTCTGCCCGCCTTCTACTGTGAAGGATATATGTATCCCTGGGATGTTACAGACCATAATTATGCTCTGCTGGAAGGAACTGATTATTTCCCCGATGTTCTGATAGGCAGAATATCAATCCAGAACACTACTCAATTAGCCACCGCTATCGCCAAGATAATCAACTATGAAAGTAATCCCTATATGACCAATACAAACTGGTACACAAAGGGTTTGATGATGAGCGTGATTGAAGACAACTGGGGTTCAGAATATTTCTCCGGACGTGAAACCGTGATTTGTGCAGGGGAAAAACTGCTCGATTACACTTATACCCAGATAGATACTTTTATTGCTCCTTATCAGAGCAGTCACACTCAATTGCGCAACTTGATCAATACCGGCTATACTTTTCTTAATTATCGCGGCTTTGGCAGTACATATTACTGGAATGGTGCTTCTGGGGGACACATGTTCGAGATCAGCGATATAAATGCCCTCTCCAATGGCTGGATGCTGCCAATGGTTACCAGTATCGTCTGCGGAGGTGGTGATTTTGCTGATAACAACTACTCCACCTGCTTTGGTGAAACATGGCTGGTCTCCGGCTCTGCCAGTAATCCCCGCGGGGCTATCGCTTTCATCGGACCCAGCGAGCATGATACTAAAACACCTTTTAATAACTGTAATGACTTAGGTATATATCAGGGCATCACTCAGGAAGGGATATTTGGCACTTCTGCCATGATGCTGCGCGGCAAAATGGAAATGTATAATAACTTCCCCTTCTGTCACAGCTGGGGCGATGCTCTTGATTCTGACCAGTTCTATTTCTATGTATATAACCTTCTAGGCGACCCCACTGTAGAAATCTGGACGGATGTTCCCAAAAACTGCGAATTAGAATTAGACACAGAAATTCCGATCGGACAAAATTATCTGGAAATAACTATCAGCAGCGATGATGATCAAGTAGAAGGATTCCGCATTGCTGTCACATCTGATGATGGCTTGCTGGCTACTGACATTACTAACAATAATGGCAATGCTTATATCCCCGTGGAAATGCCACTCGGTGAATACACTGTCACTGCTTCCCGATACGGCTATATTCCTGCCACTGAAGATATTGAAGTATTAGCCGCTGATGTGCTGGGTATCACAGAATATTCCACAAATATCACTCCTGCCGCCGGAAACAGCTTTGAACTGGAACTGATGCTGCATAATTATGCCGGCTCAAGTGCTTATGGCATCACAATTGAATTATTAAATTATGATGGTGTTTTCTTTCTACCTGTCAGCTCCGCTAATCTGGATTTACTGGCTGGTGATGATGAAACTGCATTAACTTTTACTATCAACACCGATAATCAATGGATTGATGGACGCTATGGTCAAATATTCTGCAATATCAGCTCCAGCTTAGGCAATTCGAACAGTCTGATAGAGCTGGAAACTCAATCTCAGGAAGTTGCTTTCGCCGGTTATGATATTGAAAACAGTAGCGGTTTCCTGCTACAGGGTACTGTCTGTCCTCTACATATTGAATTATATAACAGCGGTTCAACTGCTACAGGAGCTATCAATGCAGTGTTATTCAGCCTGGATAACAACGCAGTAGTCTCCAGCAGCGAATCCACCTATTATTCCATTTCCCCGGGAAACTCCAGTGAAAACTCATCTCTATTTGAACTCTTACCCGCAGATGTGATCACCGGACAAGTTGCCAACCTGCAGCTTTCTCTTTATGAAGGTGCTGAACTGGTTCAGGTTATTCCACTCACCATTCCCATTGGCGAGATCAGTGAAGCCAGCCCCACCTTTGACAGCTATGGCTATATGGCAATAGAAAGCCAGGACAACGGTGATTTTGAAGTTCCGGTATATGAATGGCTCGATATCTCACCATATTCGGGTGGAGAAGGAAGCTACCTTAATCAACCGCATATGCACGAAACTGATGACGGCTGGTTAGACCAGCTTGACCTGCCTTTTGACTTTCAATATTATGGTGAAACCTTTGACCGTATCACAGTCTGCCAGAATGGATATTTCGCCTTCGGCAATACAAATACCCTGTTCTTCCGTAATAAAGCACTTCCCTCCGGCTATGGTTTTGGCGGCTTTGTATGCCCCTTCTGGGAAGACCTCTCCGAAGGCTATGTCTATTTCTGGTATGATGAAGAAAATCATAGATTCATGCTCGAATGGAAAAATATGAGACTGGAATATAACACTAACCACCGTCAATATTTCCAGGTGGTTCTGCGAGACCCGGAATTCTATCCCACTGCTACCGGGGATGGTGAAATTATATTTATCTATCAGCAGGTTAATAATTATGACCAGGCAGAAAACTATGCCACTGTAGGATTAGAAAGCCCCGATAGAACTCAGGGTCTGCAAATCACTTTCGCCAATATGTATCCGGAAACTGCCCACACCCTGGCAGACGAAACAGCAATTCTCTTCACTCCTGTAAATCCTGCCTCTGGCGGTATCATGTATGGCGATGTAGATGCAAATGGCATAGTGGAAGCTTTTGATGCCTCCATTGCTCTGCAATATTTTGTGGGCATCGATCCCGGAGCCGTTGCTCCCCTGCCCTGGGAAGAATGGCGTATCACCCGCTCAGATGTGGATGGAAATGGTACTGTGGAAGCCTATGACGGTTCACTCATTCTGCAATACTTTGTGGGTATCATCGACCAGTTCCCTATTGAACAGGGTAGAAAACTTAATTCCAGAAAATAATTAAACTAAAGAGGGAAGAATCACCCGATTCTTCCCTTCTTTTACCCAACTGGAGAAATCATGAAGAAAATTATCTTTCTCATTCTCTTTTCGCTGCTTGTTAGTATGGCATTAGCAGAAGATACAAAAATTGATTCCCTGCTGAAGATATCTAAAGATACCGGTGAAAAAGTTAACCGCTTATACGATCAGTACAAAAATGACCCCCTGGCAGATAAAACCTGGGGCGTGGAATTTAATTTTGTCCGCCTGCTCACTATCAAAGATAATCTCGCTACACTCAGTGGAGGTTTCTCCTATTTCGGTAAACCCATGATGGAAATCTACGTTCCCTGGTACTATTATAGTCATGATATTGAAACTTACTATTGGGAAGATGATTATTATGATTCTCACGCTGGCACTGATAAGCTATTTTATGCTGATGCCAGAATCAGAATGTTTACCGGAAACACTTCTAACGGCTTTTTTATGAGTGCTCTCACCCGCTTTGCCTACCTGGAATCAGACAGTAACGTGTATGGTTTCGACAACACTTTTAAATGGGGTGTAGGAGCAGGCATCGGCTGGAGGTCTTTTTCTTATCGCGGGTTTAACTGGGGTTTCAGCCTCAGCGCCGGTAGATATTTTATTGGGGAAGATTGCATCCTCGAGAACGGAGTTACTTCTATCCTCTTCCTGGAAGAAGCGTCCAATGACTGCGATATCTTTTTCGATATTGAAATCCTCAAATTCGGATTCGCCTTCTAAATATTTTCCTGATGAGTGGGGAGCAGATAGCATGTATTTGAGGGAGAGGAAAATTGTGGGTAGTTTGATCAGTAATTCTGGTGGTTATTTTTGATTTTTTGTTTCCAGGAGTAGGGGTAGAATATTTTAAAGTAGAGGTCAGACATTTTATTAAATTTAATAGTTCGGCTGAATCTGTACTGATGACTGTCTTTTTCGTAGGGATCAATCTGGTAATCGTAAATAAATTTTATATCCAGAGGCATATCATATCTAAAAGAGACCGTGTGATAAACGCCCATGGCAGTAGTGAGGTCAGTTTCATAAACTTTCTGGAAGGTAACATTATAGTTCAGGAAAAGGTCATCGAGGACATATTTACCCGCTTTGAAGGAGAGATTTTCCAGCAGAGCATCCGCAGAATACTTTTTATCCTGATCTTCGGCATTTCCATAAAGGTCACTGTTTGAAGAAAGCAGGTTATATATGAAGCTGGTTTCCATCTGGAAATAATCTATTCTGAGCAGTCTGCTCACATAAAGTTCAAACTGGTTAATCACCGGATCGATGATCATGTTTTCAATTTCACCACCAGCCGTCTGGATAAGATCATCCTGGAAAAGGCTTTGTCTTTCTGTGCTGGTGATATCATCCAGACCTCTGCCATAGCGAAGCCGGAATAGTTTTTCGGTATCAGTGCGGTCATCAGCATTATCGCTGCTAAAAGCCATAGTAAGATTATTGGGAAACGAACCTTCACCCTCATCGGTGATAATCAGCTGGATTTGAGTGCCATCGGCAACTTTTCTGCTGAACACGGCATTGAGACGGGCTTCATTCACAAGATTATTATAGTTCACGAGTATATTATCGACTTGCAGTTCAGTTCCCACCAGTACCACTGTGCCGTCTTCAGCACTGAAATTGGCGTCATAAATAGATAATTCATCATTTTTATAGCTAAGATAAACATATGAACCGGGCTTGAAATTTATTTTGAAGGGATAGGTTACATAGCGGACATTGTTATCAGTAAGCAAATGCAGGTCAAAATTCATGGGAATAGCAGTGTAATCTTCCAGGTCTTCATCCTCCTGCGCAAATACTACTTCTTTCTTTTTCTTTGTACTCCAGCTTTCCCGGATGTCTGAGGTGAAACTATTTACCCAGTTCATAAGATTTGCCGTATCCGGCGGATAGGTGATATCAGTCACACTCAGGATCAAATCTCCCCGCAGCAGCACTTCTCCATCATCTACAAACATTCTCATGTAGTGGGTGTTTCTACCTTTGATCTTCAGATGTGCCAGAGATTTTGGGGCAGTATAACGTGGAACATGAAATTCCACTCCTTCCCTGGAGGTATATATCAATATTTGACCGATATTTAACTGGTGCAGATACATATCTTCCTCGTTATATCCTACGCTGTTTTCTAATAACAGCTTTCCATATCCCATTCCGATCTCAAAATTCTGGATATTAAGGACATTTTCAGCAATGCTCATTTGAACATCAATATCTTTAAAGGGCTGCTGCTGGTCTTTCAGCAACAGTTTTCTGCCTTTCAGATCAAAGTGCATACTGTGAATATCAAAGCCGTTTTCACCCATTGCCAGGCTTAGCTTGAGAGAGCTTTGACTTCTTCCTTCTTTCACGTAGCTGAGATTGTTTTGCAGTACCCGTAATAGATCACCACTGAACTCCAGTTGTAAACTGCTGGTATCCTGATAGGAGCGGGAATTCATGATATTGAAGCCGATTTCACCTTCAGCCTGCAGATAATTAGCTTTGCCTTCTTTGAAGTGGAGTTTTCTGATGACCAGCAAACTGTCTAACTGGCTGATATCCACTTCTGCTTTATCTATCCATATACCTTGATAATTCAATTTTTCAGCTTCCATCTGGAGATTAAAACAAATTCCAGCCGGCGTGAAGCTGTAGCCCAGGAAAGCATTACCCGTACCAGTTATTCCTTTTTGCGGAAATAGTTTTTTTAGATCAAAGCTGGGTACATCAACCCATACATTAACCTCCATTTTAGGATAAAGTGAGAAATTTCCCTGCACATTTCCCAGATTCTTATCCTGATAAAAGATTCTGCTCGAGGCAATATCGATTCTTTGCTTATCACCTAGCAGACTAAGATCGAGTGCTAATTTCTCCGTTCCGGCAAACTGCAGTTCTCTAGCTTGAATGCTGCCTTTGAATATTCCATCTGCCCGGCTGTCTGCCTCCAGTTCAAGCTTTATCTTACCAATATAGTTATCCAGAGAGCTGTGCTCGACCAGGTATCTCATAATATCTTTCGGATCAAGCTCAGTAGCGTTTAAGCAGAATTTGAAAGCCGGTTCAGGCTTAGAGAAAAAAGAGGCATCCAACTGAATTAAATTATTAAGATTAAATTCAGTTGTCCCGATGCTGTCCAGATTACCCTCAGCTTTCAGGTCTATTTGCAGCTTTTCATAATTATATTTGGCATTTGTCGTATGCAGTTCCAGCAAGCTTTGCTGCTGGCGAAAGTCCAGGCTTCCGCTGGCTTGTATCCGCCCGTCAAAACTGCCAAAGTGCTGGTCATAGAAGCGAAGATTGCTGTCTAATGAGATTTTATCTTGAGTACCGAAGCAGGATATGCTGCCTGTGCAGATGGGCAGTAGGATATTATCAAGAGTTTTACCGAGTTGAAATCTTCTCATTTCCAGTTTGGCATCATAACTGTTATTCTGCAGATAGAAGTTTCCCATCAGTGAGAGGTCATTGTGTAATCTGTGCATGGTAATACTGATCTGAGGATAATTATATTCGGCTTTCAGCTCCAGCTTATCGATATCCGTCCAGGGAGTATGCAATGTGGCATTACTTAGAATCAGATAGGGGCTTGCCTGGGTTTTATTGCCATATTCAGTGACCAGAGAACCTTTTATACCAATATCAGAAAATGAATAAGTAAATGAATCCACTTTCGCCTGCGAGTAGAATGTCATGTCATAACCAAAAAAGCCCGAAGCGTCGATCTGGTTGTTTTCCCACTCCAGATGCTGAATATTAAATTCCAGTTGCCGGTTGCCTATCACAGCAGTTACTTCTGCCTGGCGCAATGCCTGTCCGGCTATTATCAGACTGTCACTTTCTGCTCTGGCATTGATCTGAAAATCAGTGAAGCGTCCCTGCATGGTGCCCTGAACATCTGCCGTACCTTTGACAATTGGCAGATAAGTCAATATACTCATTGAGTCGCCTTTAAATCTGGCATCTATTCCGATTCTGGAACTGAAAGTATTCAGCAGGTTGCCTGATACTTCTACTTTATTGCCATCTAATACTGGTTCATCAATCCGGAACTCTATGCAGTGGCTGTCACCATCCAGATCAAGACTGTCTGCATATATCTTTCTGCCTGCCACTTCCAGATATATATCCTTCACTCCGGCATCAATAGTCATCAGACCCGGTAAATAGGTAAATTTAAGATCATAAAGTGCCTGCAAAGTATCAATTTTGGTTATGAACATTTCTTTGGGTCTGTAATCCTGTACTTGAGCAGAAAGAGAATTGAACCAGCCGCTGCTGAGATCAATTTTTGCCTGCAAAATTCCACCATTTTCAGTATTTCCTGAAAGCAGGGCACTCACTCCGTTGCTGGTTTGCATCTCACCATTCAAGTGAAATATTCTTTCTTCTATTTTATATACATCCACATCGAGCCCAAATTCGATTTCTCCTTCATAGATATTGAGTTTGCGGAAATACTTTCTCAGCATTGGCAGTGGTGGTTTATTACTTATTTCTTTGCTGGAGTGCATCTTGCGGGGGTCAATAAATAACTTAATATATGGTTTATTAACGTAGATACTTTCTGCAAAAGGCTGATTTTTTACCCGTCGCCATAATAACTGCATCAGATCATATTCAATATGGATGCTCTCGGCTTTGAATTCAAGTTGTCGTTCCGGCAGATTTATCCTGAAACCCTCTATCAGTAAATACTTCTCACTAAATGTTACATCACCAATACTCACATCACCGCCACTGGCGTTTTCCAGAAAGCTTACCACATATTTCTGAACCAGCCGGTCTTTCATATTCAGACGCATAAAGACAAAATAGACCAGATTGATCAGTACTACTAATCCGATAATTATCAATAACCAGCGTCTTTTATTGGGAAGTGCCATGTTTATTTATCACCTGATTCTCAGAACCCCGTTCTCCAGGATATAATGTTTCTGCATTCTGCCGGCTATCTGCTGGTCATGCGTAACCAGTACAAAGGTCTGACCCCTGGTTTCATTCAGTTCTATCAGCACATCCACCAGCTCCGTGCTGTGTCTTTGATCCAGATTACCGGTTGGCTCATCTGCATAAACAATATCAGGTTCATTTATCAATGCCCGGGCTACTGCCACCCGCTGTTGTTCTCCGCCACTTAGCTGGTTAGGATAATGTGATCCTCTGCCAGTGAGATTCAATCTGGCTAATAATTCGGCAGCTTTCTGCTCAGCAGCCTTGCGGTTGCCAGTCAGGTAAAAATTAGGTAGTGCAACATTTTCCAGAGCAGTGAAATCTTCCAGTAAATAATGAAATTGGAAGATAAAACCCAGCTTGCTGTTGCGGAATGCATCTGATTTAATACTGCGTGTATCCAGCAATTCACCTTTATAAAATATCTCTCCGCAATCTACTTCATCAAGCAAACCCAGAATATGAAGCAGCGTGCTTTTACCGCTGCCGGATTCTCCTGTGATAGCTACTGTCTCACCCTGCTGAATATATATATCCAGCCCTTTTAAGATTTCCAGTTTTCCTTCAGTTTCGCGATAGCTCTTCCAGATTCCTTTTGCTGCTACCAGCTCCATTACTACTCCTTTTTAACTTCGCAGTATTTCAGTGATTTCCAGTCGGTTCAATCTACGCAGAGGCAGTGCTGCTGCCAGATAGATGATAATGAATGCCACTGCCAGTATCAGCAGCATTGCCGGAATGGAAAAATAGACATTTATCTTATCAAGGAAATATACATCTCCTTTTAACTTAAAGAAATCCTGAATGCTGGCAAACCAGGCAAGCAGCATTCCCAGCAATTCTCCGGTAAATATAGCAATCACACCTGTGCCCAGAATTCTGCCCAATAATATCTGTCTCAGGCTACGATTGGAAAAACCTATTGTCTTCAAGATGCCTATTTCCCGTCTGCGGTCTATTATCTCAGTGCTCACAGATGATACCACATTAAATGATGCTACCACGATGAGAAAACTTAAGATAAAAAATAATACCCACTTCTCCAATTTGAGCAGATTAAAAAGACTGCTGTTGAAGTCCTGCCAGGTGGAAATCTGATAATCAAGATTCAGTTCATTTTGCCAGATATATGCCAGGTAATCTGCCCGGTCTATTTGCTCAGGTTTCAATTTTACTTCATAGCGGGAATACCTGCCAGGCTGGTTACTGAATTTCCAGGCTTGCCCCGGCTGCATAAATACCACCCGACTGTCACTTTCATATATACCACTATGATATAATCCTTCTATTTTATAGGGATGGCTCTGGGAACGTAGTCCCAGAAGACTTAAACTGTTCTGGGCAGGGCTTACCAGATAAATAGTGTCACCAGTATCCAAACCAAGACGCTGCGCCAGCTGGTTGCCAACAACCACGTCATTTTCTGCATCCAACCGCCAGCTCCCTTTCTGCACATATTCACGGTAGGTGATCGGCAATTCCTGCTTCTGCCAGTTCAAACCTCGCAATTGGCAGCTTATCACCTTGCTGTTCGTATTCGTATTACCTGCAGTAGCCATTGCCTGACTGATTATCAAGCCATCTGATGCCTTCACTTCCGGCTTTGCAGCAAAGAATTCATTTAACCGCTGGCAATCTGCTGACGTTAGATCATCTCTGCCGGTACTGAAAATATAAACATGCGAATTAGTGCTTAGAATAGTTTTTTTCAGCATGCGTTCATAGCCATCAAATATGGTGAAAGCAATTGTGAGCGTGGCTACTGAGATAATGATACCCAGCACCATAAACAGAGAACCCGGTCGTCGCCATTCCTGACGTGGTGACCGGAAGTATTTCTTCAGGAAAAACAGGCTTAATTTCACATTTCGCTCTTATATCAGTTTTATTATATCAAAAAAAGCCTGCCGTCACTGGACAGCAGGCAGCTTATCAATCAGAGCACGGCTATGGCTCCTGACTTATTTCTTTTTGTCTAATTTATTTTGCTTAGGTCTGGAATTGCCATAGCTTTTTCTGACAATCTTACCACGTTTTGTTTTGCGGTCGCCTCTTCCCATTTTGCACTCCTTTTCCGTTTTTATCCTTGGATTCCATTTATGAATCCCTAAGTTCTGTGTCAATGCAAATTATCAGGAAATATTTACACTTACAACATTTCTTAGAGCCTTTGCTACTTAATTATCACAAATTTACCGACTTTGCTCTTGCCACTGTCATGATCATGTACGCTGAATAAATATATTCCCGGCGCTGGTATCTGATTGTATTTCGTTAAGATATCCCATGGTTCCAGCCCCCCGGCAGCCTGAGCTTCCATTGCTGCTTTTGAGACTGAAATGATATCCTCAAAATTATTATTACCGTCATGCTCCAGCACATCCACCAGGTCTCCGGCTAATGTCCAGATTTTGATTGTGCACTTCTCCGGCAGATTCACAAACCATAATCGCCGGCTTTTGTCACCCTTGGTATCATTATTGATCCGCCCGTCAAATTTACTGTGGCTTATGTAGGGGTTGGGCACAACATAGATATTATCCAGATCATCTTTCGCCTGTGAGCCGGGATAAAATACTTTCATATTAGCATCAGCATCACGGGCAGATTCCAATATCGGAATATCCAGAGAAGGCATCCCTCTATCCCAGGCAGATACAGCTACATAATATTCAATTCCCTTAGGCGGATTATTGATAGATGCCTTGTAATAGCGACGACTCAGCCGGTTTTCCCGCAAAGCAGTCATCCGCTCTTCGATACCTATATTGGATTGTCCCAGATGATTAGTGAGTGGTATCAGCTTATCATCGTAGATTTCCAGATAGATTTTTTCTGGTAAATCCGGATGACAATAGAGCAGAGCTTGTTCGTTAAAACTCAATCCCACTGCGGCTTCCAAAGCCTCAGCATCATCAATGTCCCAGTTATAGACAGGTTCTCCCGCTATCATCACATTATTTTCGATATCAGCATTGGTATATTGCACCAGTCGATATTTCTCATCAAAATGATAATAATCTAAATCTTCAACTTTAAGCGGTCGTGTATCTGGCAATCCTCTTTCCAAACCTGTTTCTCCACCAAAATCGATAAACAGATCCGTAGTGTAATTTATCAGATAATCTTCATAGTCCTGATCTGTATCCACTTTATCCCAACGCTGTTTCAGCATCCAGAATTCCTGTGAGCCACTTCCACTTCTGCCCCATAACGAATAACCCTGAAAATCATGACGCAGCCGGTAGCCAGTCCATGGATTCACATAGGCATTGCTGTTGCGGTTAGCTTCTTCGGAAGTATAAGCCTGCAAATCTTCATCCCACTTATAGGGTGCAAATTCAGGTGGACATGCTGCCTGGAAATCAGGATCATTATTCCACACATCCATGTGGCTGTCCATTGTCAGGAGAGTATCGACAGCCTGCCAGCCAATCTGCTGCGGTTTCACGGTTTTGGTGTCCACATTATCAATTTCAGAACGGTTATCCCAGTAAACATCTAAGGCTCTGCCATCATCTACCAGCTCTGCATACATCATAGGTATTTCTGGAGGTTCGGGCGGGATATAATGGATAAATGTATCCGGCTGTGTAACTTCCGTGAGTCCCTGGGCTTCACCATAAGTGTCTTTGGCATGAATAGATGTCTGCTTCAAGCTCAAGAGATCATCTCCCGGAAATACTGCTATCACTATCTTCATTGTCTTGCCGGGTGCCAGATTCCAGCGTTTGAAATAATTGCCAAATTCATCTGTCTCCAGATAATCCGCTATGCCATATCCCTCATCTCCGGGCTCATCTGTATCTCCAGTATGTTCCTGGGCACCGTAAAAGCCAAATAAATAGCGAGTATCAAGTCCACCGGAATTTATCTGAACTTCAGGGAATCTTCGCAGCGAAGTATAATCCTGCTCATTGGGATTCTTAAAATCTGTCAGCAGCCAGTATTTCTCATTTGCAGTAGTAGATGCATTTATATCCAGTGGATGCAGATCATCCGGTCCATCTCCGCTATCCCAGGTCCAGCAGGCAAATTCCAGCTGATCCGGGTCAGGAGTGCACACTCTTGATCCCACCATGCCATCAGTAAGTCCACTATCCCCATCCAGATCATAAGTGAAGGCAAATTCATAACCTACGCCCGGAACATAAGAGCTCACATCATCGGCATAGATTGCATCCCAGGCTTGAGGTCCTACATCAGAATCCATATATATACCCATGGCACAATCAAATAATGTGTCACTATAGGTGCTGGTAAAATTCATATTAGTCACATCAAATTCCACATAAACCAGGTTCTTGATATGTTCATAACTCCACTGATAGCTCATTTGTCGCACGCGGATATTTAAGGGAATATGATCACTCTGGTCTTTATGATTACCCCAGTCACGCTCTGTGGGAGTACCAAAGGGACTGTAATCATAGTAATAACCAATAAAATCCTGCTCCGACACCGGGTAGCCATCTTCATCAAATAAACCATCACCATCATCATCTGTTGGCTGAGTGAAATTATACGATTCATTACTCTTATCTGATAAATCCACAAATCCTAAGGGAAACCAGATTTCAATATTGTCGATCACTTTCCCAAAATCAGCATCATTCAACTGATGTAGATAGAAACTGCCATAATCACTGAAAACTTCCGGCAGCTCATTTCCTGCCCGAAAAGGAAAGGCATAACCCACCGGGTCTTCATCTATTTTGCCGTCGCCATCATCATCTTCACCCCGTCGCTGCGAACGGATAGAGGTTGTCATCGTTACGTCATAGGCATTATTATGAGTGTACAAGTCGCCTAAAGGCGAAGTTTCCAGCGGATTATATGCCGGCAGCATCTCCTTGATGTCCCAGTCTCCATCATAACCTACTGTCACCAGCGTATCCACTACCAGTTTCAGACTTTCATTCCAGTCATCATCCTGATCTGTGACTACATCAAATTCGTCTTCAGGGTTTTCTAACCAGTATAATTTTCTCCCAAAAGCATCACGGCGAGTCTTTTTAGCACCAAACCACAGAGAACCGCGGAACAGGTAATCTATGCCACTGCCACCCGGGTATTCCAAAGATGGATAACGCGGGGTGATATCTTTTCCCGAGCCAAAAAAACCATAATTACTCACCCGCAGCCAGATATTGCCCACATTATGATAATGCAGTAGATCAAGTTTCTTTCCACTTACCCCATCATCAATTCCCTTTCCTGCCAGATACAGAAATATTACCAGCAACATTACAAAAACCAGCATCTTCTTGAGCATATATACCTCTCAATTATAATATTTCCCCGATATACTAATATTTATTTCATACAATTCATTGTCCATTTTTTTCTGCTGGTACAAGGAAAAAGGTGTTGTGCTTCGCACCGTGAGTCGTGAATAGTGAGTCGTAAATCGTCGAATCTGCCTATGTCGCTCAGAACTCCTGTCTGGAGTTCCGCTCAGAAGTCCTATTCTTACCTTAGCTATTTACATAACATTCTTTCGTGACATTAGCAGCTTTCGCGGATAATATATCTTACATTACCTCTGTGTTCTCTGTGCCTCTGTGGTGTAAATTCTTCACATTACATTTAATTTTCAATTTATCATTTTCAATTACTCTTCCCCCTCTGTGGTGAAAAAATCTTACATTACATTCCCCAGTTCGTTTTGTTAGTTTTGTTCGGTGCCAATATCTCTCCCCATGTCTGTCAAAAAAAACATTGCCCATAATAGCAGTTTATATCTGTTTGCCAGTTATGAAAAAAAGATTTAAATTCTGGCTGGGAATGGCAGCTATTATCATAGTGATCGCAGGCATCATCTATCTGGTGACTCCTGATGCCTCTCAGCAGCTTGATAAATACGGTAAAATCGTACTGGATAGAAATGGCAAAATCCTGAGAGCCTTTTTGAATGAGGATGAGCAGTGGTGCTTTCTCCCGCAAAATAAGTCAATTCCCTCCAAACTGGAAAAAGCGGTTCTCACATTTGAAGACCGCTATTTCTATCAGCATCCCGGCTTTAATCCCGTCTCCATCATAAAAGCCATGTTGAGAAATATAAAAGCCGGAAAAGTTGTGGCTGGCGGCAGCACAATAACTATGCAGGTCTGCCGCATTGCACAGCCCGGCAGCCGCACTTTGCTCAAAAAGCTGCGAGAATTACTGCAGGCTCTTAAACTGGAAATCCTCTATTCCAAAAAAAAGATTCTATCGTTATATCTCAATAACGCACCTTATGGGGGTAATATTGTGGGCATCAGAGCAGCAGCATATAAATACTTCGGGCATGAACCGGAGCAATTGTCCTGGGCAGAAGCAGCACTGCTGGCTGTGCTGCCCAATGCACCCGCACAATTATCTCCGGGCAATAATCAACAACGGCTTATCGCTAAACGCAATCTTCTGCTGCATAAATTAGCTGATGCCGGCTATATGGATGCTCATACCTGCCAGCTCAGTTGCCTGGAACCTGTCCCTGCCAGCAAACGTAAATTTCCCTGCGAAGCTCCGCATCTCACCCGCCTGGCTGCCGGTAGGCAGGATGAGCCAGAGATAATTACCACCTTAGATCTGGAGCTGCAAAACCTGGTAGAAAGGTCTATTGACTTTAGGTCTGCTTATCTGCAGGAAAATGGCATCAGGAATTTAGCTGCTTTAGTAGCTGATAATCGTACGGGTGAAATACTGGTCTGGATAGGTTCGCAGGATTTTTATGATGAGCAGAGCAGCGGTCAGGTAGATGGCGTGCTGGCATCACGTTCTCCCGGCTCCACTCTAAAACCGTTTCTTTATGCTCTGGCAATTGATGACGGACTGATAGTGCCGGAAACCAAGATTCATGATGTACCCACATATTATAGCGGGTTTCAGCCTGAGAACGCTAATAAAGGTTATGAAGGCTGGGTAAATGCCCGCGAAGCTCTGGTGCGTTCGCTTAATATCCCGGCAGTACGACTTTTGAACCTGTATGGTTATGACAGATTTTATCACCATCTAAAAGATGCCGGCATCTCTACGCTGTTTCGACCTGCTTCCGGCTATGGTCTCACACTGATCATCGGCGGTTGCGAAGTGAATATGCTCGATCTGGCTGCTTTATTTTCTGGTCTGGCTAATTATGGCAGCTTCAAACCACTACATTATCTGCAGAATCAGCCTGAACCTGAGACTGTGCAACTGCTCAGCCCCGGCAGTTGCTGGCAGACACTGAATATCATCAGCGAACTTAAACGCCCCGGTTCTGAATTCTACTGGCATCAATATAACAACCAAGCCCGGCTTGCCTGGAAAACAGGTACCAGCTACGGTCACCGCGATGCCTGGGCAATTGGCGTGAATCCGCAATATACAATCGCTGTCTGGACAGGTAATTTTAATAATGAAAGCAATCCTTCGCTCTCCGGAGCAGCCAGTTCCGGACCGCTTTTATTTACCATTTTCAATGCCCTGCCCAAAGATTCTCAAAATAGCTGGTTTACTATGCCTGCTAATGAAATGCAGGAACGCGAGGTCTGCTCACTTACCGGACTGGCACCCTCCAAATGGTGTCCGCGTGATACCATACTGGTTTCCAGACGTGCAAAACCTCTCCGGCTCTGTCAGGTTCATCAGCCTTTCCAGGTTACTATTGATGGCAAAAACACAGTCTGCTCAAAATGCTGGCAAAACAGCAAACATGAAACCCGTGTCTTTTCTCTATATCCACCTCAGGTAAAAAAGTTTCTGCTCCTGAATGGCTATCCCGTTCATGATATTCCGCCTCATCGGGCAGATTGCCCCACAATCACCCGCGACCTGCTGCAAATTGATTATCCTCAACCCGGAGCACTCATCTTTCTGCCCCGAGATATTGATCTCAGGCAGCAGAAGCTAACTCCCCAAATCTCAGGTTATTCCCCCGAAATTAGACTTTTCTGGTATCTTGATGATGAATATCTGGGCACCAGTATCGGCAAAGAAAATATCCCTCTACTCCCGGACAACGGCACTCATACTCTCAGCATTATAGCCATCTCCGGTAATACAGCTTCCACATCCTTCACGATTCAACTGCCAGAATAAAACACAATCAACCCTGCTTGCAGGAGTTTTGGCCTGTACCCAGGACAAGACTTCTGGCAAGCTAATGTAAAAACTTTGATAGAAATATGTCGTCACCATTGCGGAGGATAAAACCATCCGCAAGGTAACTCAGCTAGTCATTCGATTAAGACCTTGCGGATGGTTGCAAACCTCCGCAATGGTTGACCAATACCTGATAAAAGAAAATGGCAGACATAAGATGCCTGTCATTTGAGTTAAGTAGTTCCTAGTATCGCACCTGGTACTATTTCAGATAGATAAGTTTTTTAGTTTCCTGTCGGTTCTCTGATCTGTAATTCAGCAGGTATATTCCTCCTGCATATTTTTCAGCAGACCAGATAACCTGATGATGACCTGACCCCTGAAGTTTATCAACCAGTACTTCTACTTTTTGTCCTTTAATGTTGTAGATTGATATATTAACATCAACCTCTTTATCCAGATAGTAATCAATCGCAGTTTCCGGATTAAAAGGATTGGGATATACATTTAGATTTTGAGAATGTATAATATCCTCATCATTATTCTGTTCGGGACCACCGGTCATAATTGCCCTGATCATGATGTTTCCTGCCGTATATTCCTGCAATTCTTCGGGACTATTACCCGTATAACTGTGACCGTAGCTGTCCGTATCGACACCTATAGCAGATAAATGAGCCATCTCAAAGATCGTAATATAAAAGCTGCCTGCAGTGAAATGGAGATTCTCCCAATTTTCTTCCGGTATATCTAATGTATTCCAGCCCTGCACCAGATCACCCGGAGTAACATTAAATTGAGCTAACTGCTCTGCCGGCACACCATTTTCTTCGTCATAAATTCTGAATACAAACTGACCAGAATCCATTGTTTCTATATATAGAGACAGATGATACAGCATTCTTTCTGTGGGATATGAAGGGCTGAATTTCACTCCCATAAAATTGGCAGTTCCCACATTCAATCCCATTTCACAGCTTCCATCATCATAACCCAGATCCAGATCATCTTCAGAAATCACATAAGCAGAAGCTTCATTACTTTGTTCTCCATCCTCTCCATCAAATATCCCTGTAACCACATAATGATTCCAGTAAATATCGGGATAAAAATCAGTATAAAATGGTTCATCCATCGGGTCGATAATTCCAAGCATTTCATAATCCTCTCCGCTGATATCACTCCGCCAGATATTGTACCCTGTAAAATCTCTTTCATTTTCTAAAGCATCCCAGTTTAATACCACCTGCAAAAAGTCATTTACTTCTGCGGTAAGATTTTCAGGGGGTGGTCCAGCAAAATATTCTTCAAATATATAAAAATCATCCAGCATAATTCCACCCGGCACAGGTTCATTGGAATCATTACTGTGCAGTCCGAAACGTATTCTGATATTTCTTCCGGCATATTCGGAGATATTTGAACTTTCGGGCCAGGTTTCACTGAATAGTGTCCATTCGGGGTAATCGTTGTCCCACATCCAGGTAGCCCAATAAGAAATGTCGTTCCAGTATGACCATGCTTCACCGGGTATTTGGGTTTGTATCCGTACTATCGGGTAATCACTTTCAGGAAAGATAGTATTCTGCTCAAGCAGCATCTTGAAATTAACATCCCAGCGATATATGCCACTTTCCGGAAGAAATATCACCGGTGTGATAATATAATCCAGCATTCCGGGTAAATAAGTACCGGAGCTATCTGCGAAGCAGCCTATTGCCTGATCAGGACTGGGAGCGGAAGTGTCTTCATAAATATGCCAGAGGTCTCCAGTAATAATATTTCCATAGCCTGGCTGCATTTGCTCATCACCAGCAGCACCGTCACCGTTTGATAAAAAGATACCGTCTATTGTATCAACCTCAATATTATCCAGCCTTATTCCAAACATATCAGGATCATCAAGAGTGTTATAGGCAACATCTGAAGCAAAAGCAAAGCGGAGCATTACACTTTCACCTGCATATTCAGAAAGATCAAAATTTGCTGCCGTCCAGTTAACCCATTCTGTGTTACTCGCCCAACCGGGGACGCCAATACCTTCATCAAATACATAGCCAAAAGAATAGAAACTGGTACCATTATACTCAGGAGTACCTTCAATAGGAGTCCAGGTATTACCACCATTAGTAGAGATACGGACATTGGCACCATCCCAGGCATTGTATGGTGGGTCTCCACCAATATCTTCGCAGCTCAGAGAGAACATGAAATTCAATTCGGGACTATCTTCTGCCAGGATAAATTCTGGTGTGTCCAGAACAAGATAGCGGTTATCAATATATCCTCCCAGTTCTTCATCTCCCATCCACCAGGAATTACCGGAATATGCTCCTGTATCACTCAAATGCCAGAATTCATTCCAGTCAGAAACGCCGGTAGCATCATAGTGTTCCCAGTCTTCTGCTCCATCTTCAAAGTCTTCTGAATATAGCGGAATCCAGTCCCGGTTGTTTATAGTAATTATTTCACTGCTTATGGGAATAGTCATACAAATAATGATTATTATAACTGATAAAACTTTCACCTTTCCCCCTTGAACCAGAAAAAACTGAGCGAACTAACTAATGCAAATTCAAAACTATATTATCAGAAATGATTTGTCAACAGAATTTTCATTATCCGGCATTCCCTTGAAATTAAAATAATTTCTGCAGCTAAGTCATATGTGCACCGCTGGGTATTTCCAAGTGGGGCGCAGATGACGACCAGTACTACTCGATTCCAGCGCGAGTTATTTCTTTCAGGATAAAATTTGGTGTTGAATAGTTGATTGGTCGTAGTTCTCGCCCCTCGTAGACCGTGCCGTTGCCGAGTGCAAAGGATGGAATTCCGGGGTACCGGCAGCGGGGCAAGTCCTACTCAAAAATACAAACTGGAATAACATACTATTGTCACGTCAAGCTTGACATGACGTAAGGCGAAATTATAATTGTCTCTAAAAAAGTGAGGTGATTATGATAAAGTATAAAGTTACATTAACAGAAGAAGAAAGAGAAGAGCTTAATACTATAGTTAATAAGGGAACACA
>JAIPGP010000038.1 GCA_021735645.1 Candidatus Cloacimonadota bacterium | reverse complement strand
CACCTTCAGTCATATCTTGATGAATTCTGCTACAGGTTGAATAGGAGATTTCATGAGAATGAGTTATTAGACAGAGTAATTACGGCTTGTACAAATTCTTGCGGAATTACTTATGCGGAGCTATACGGATAGTCATTTTCGATATAAACCAATTCGTATGACAATCTTTGACTAAATTTCTCTGTCAATTCTATAACTACAATATATAGAGATGCCATTAGCTCTGCATAGCTGTCATCTTTTTTATCAGCACCATGTGCAAAATTATTCCTGTAAGTGATTAATTTATCAATTAATAAATCAATAGTGTTTTCGTTATCTTTGAGTCTTGGTAGATTTAATTTATTTGTTATGAATCTCAGGCACTGAAAACAGTCTGATGAAATTTTATCAAATAAGAAGTTTATTATATCTACCACGAAAGGAGGATTTTCATTTTCAGAACTTGCCTTTTTTTTATAAAAATTTACTAAAACTCTTAATGATGCTTTATATATACCCGTTGATGGATGGATTAATTGAGATATCTGATTGTCAATTTTCGGTACAGATCCTTTATCTTCAACATACTTAGCAATCATAATGGAAGTATCCAATTTCAGTATAACTTCAAAAACATCAAGTAGTTTTTTTTCTAAACCTCGATCTGAAAAGGAACTTATATTACGTAACTTATTATATATTTCTATGATTGGTGTAGGTAAATTCTTTTCAATTTTATTATACCTTTCCCATAAGTTTGTTAATAATCCACTATTTTCATGATCTTCCATGAATATTCTCCTTTAAAATCTTTGAAGTACATTAAAAAAACTTATACAAATTGAATACAATCAATTAATTTTGTCAAATAAAATATCATTTTTAATAGTTTGAAGGCTCTCACATTATATTCCATATGAGCATTATTTGATAAAAAAGAAAAGCCCCTGGAATTCCAGGGGCTTTTGTATATTTCACAATAATTTATTTCATCAGAACCATTTTCCTGGAAGAAGTGAATTTTCCTGAGTCCATCTTATAATAATAAACTCCTGAAGAAACACTAACGCCATTATCATCAGTTCCATTCCATATCACATCGTGGTTTCCACTTTCGATTATTCCATCAACCAGGGTGCAGATCTTCTGACCGCGAACATTATAGACAGCGATAGTAACTTCAGCTTCCTGTGCTACAGCGTAAGCTATCTTACATTCGGGATTGAAGGGATTCGGATAATTACCAATCAGGGCATTAACATTTGGAATCTGACCATCAGTTGCACTTGGATTATAAACGAAATCAACTTCAACTATATCAGATTCACCATCAGTGTAAACAGCGCTAACTCCTGCTGTATAGGTAGTTCCGGCAACCAGGTCCATCAATTGATATTGCAGATCAGTAGTATCATCTACTAATACATTATCAAGATAAACATTATAGTTTTCCAGAGGACGACCGCAGGTCGCGAAGTAGTCGAATGATGCCAGAGCATAATCTAATACAGTACTGGTGCCATCAATCAAACCAGCCCAGCCAGCGGTTGTGAAGATAGTGTTTGATGTCTGAATGCCAACATTATTGTTATTATAAGTAGAATAAGCTGAACCCATTGCATTTGGAGTGAGAAAATCGAGATAAACTCCATCACGTGTTGCAGAGAAAATATCCTGTAATCCAACAGTTAATCCAGCTGTAGCACCTGCTCCAACGATATCGACCGTTTCCGGTCCACCTTGAGAAACACCAACTGTGAAGGCATCCTGAATAGCTGAGCCTAATCCCAGATAATCGTAAGGGAATTGACCAGTACTGAAATTGCCGGCACTTGGGTAGCGATCCCAAAGGTAATCATGAGCACATAGTACGAGGTAGCCACCATTATCAAGATAGATTCCTAACTGAGCTTCGTCTGTAGCAGATAAAGTGCGAGCACTTGCCCACTGTTCTCCGCATTCCCAGATAACCAGGTCAAAATCAGCCATATAATCCGCATCAGGACCATCATTACCAGCAGTGGTGATTTCATATATTTCATAATCATAGCCACTGGCATCCAGTATAGTTTCATAATAAGGCACGGTGTCAGTGAAATCAAGGTCAATACTGCCATCATCATCAACGAGTAATATACCGCCAATGCCAGATCCCGGAGCCATCCAGGTCATCAGTCCGTTTTCAGTAACTTCCAGTCCTACAGGTGGGTCCATGATAAGGTTTGTATTAATAACTGCTTCAACAGTGTTTGACGGATTAGATTCAGTAGTGTCATATACAGCAGTAACGTAGTATTCATAAGTGCCGTCTTCCAGATCCATATCATCAAACATGCGAGCATCGATATCTTCGATATAAGAGATTTCTGCGTCATCACGATAAACTTTAAATCCAAGCAGGAGACGGTCTCTCAGAGTGGAGTTATGCAGGTTTGCCTGACTGAAGAGATCATTATGCAATCTGGCAACTTCAATTTCCTGAGGTATGCTGTGACGCTGCATAGCACGACCACCGGCAGTTGCCTGCAGGTTCCAGTTATAATCCAGTCCATAACCACTTAATGTATTCCAGGCAACTCCGTCCATACTGATCATATCGCCAAAACCGGCAACAGCAGGACCAACATCGCAGCCGGCAGGATAAGTTCCAGCAGGTTGATTATCACAGGCATATCCGAACCAGAGTTCATCAGAGGCATCAATAACATGTGGAGTATCAAGAACTACTTCATTCCATTCTCCCATCACCAGGTCATCCATTGCCTGGGAATATACTTCAGTAGCAGCATCTGCACCAGTCCATATTTTAAGAGTGAGAGTAGTGCCAGCTTCATTTGGAAAAAGGCTGATCATATTAATGGGCATATTATGATAATTAACCAGTTCAGTAGGAGTCCAGCGACTGGCAACCAGAAAGCTGCCACCATTAGTGAGACCAATAGCATCATCATTTTCACCATTATCCCAGGCGAGTATAACAGCTTCACCACCGCCAGCTTCATATTCCCAGGTAAGATGAACGTCATCATCGGTAATTTCTGCAACCAGGTTTGTAGGGGTGACCACAGGTGCGCCACTGGCAGCTATTTCAATTATCAATGTGCCGTTAGATAAACCATGTCCACCATCGCCAACGCTATCAACAAAAAAAATGATCCATTCACCAAAAGCTGATTGAGCAGCAAAACCTTCTGCTTCAATATCTACAGCATGTGTTCCACCGGTAAAACCGTCTGCAATCATCACAGATGTTCCACTTGGAGAGGTTATCCATAGTGATCCTTCGGCAGGGTAATTATCACTGAACAGGTCTCCGGTAATGCGAACGCTGATTACAGTAGCATCTTCCTGCACTTCCACTGCTATCCAATCCAGATCATCATAACTATTTTCATAAGGATTAGGATTTCCTGGATAATTCTGCTGTTCGGGTGTATCTTCAATAACATATTCTACAGTCTCAGTATTAGGATTAGGATCAAGAACAGTTACATAGAATTCGTCTGTAGCTGTCATCACTCCATCATCTCCCATCAGGGTGATCATAGTTTGACCCATTGTATTCAGGGCAGTAATTGTTAATATCTCTCCGGTAAGAACCACATCCGCAAATGCTGGGTTGCTGTTTTCTTCAAGAGTAACGGTAACATCACCATTAGGGCTGGCGAAGACTCCCGAAACATCAATAGTGACTTCATCACCAAAGAACATCACCTGGTCAGCCACTGGACCAGTGACTCCCATATTGTTAAACGATGCTACAGCTTCAGGAACGGTGTTCATCGCTGCTGTTACAGAGTTCTCTCCATAATACAGAATGTTGTATGCGCCTACAACAGCAAAGAATGGTACATATCCATTACCAAAATCCCAGTAATAGGGATCAATTTCTCCTGAGTAAGGTAAGCCATTATTCCAATTAGTTTCACAAATTACATATACTTCATCCTGGTTCTGATTTCCCCACCAGGTAGCTAATTGCGGCGCCGCCGCAACACAGCCACCTCAGCCAGTTGTCCCCCAGAACAATAAGACCGCTTTTCCGGCTTCTGTCAGCTCATGAATTGAGTGGTATTCGTTGTTATTGTCTGTCCAGCTGTAGTCATCTTCTACGACGTCTCCAACTTCCCAGACAGCAAATACTGATACGCTAAGTATCATAATGATACAAAGTACTAAAAGTTTCTTCATTTTTTTCTCCTAAGTCTTTTTTTGTTATTAATTCACCCATAATTTACGACATTAACACACTATATCATAACCCAAACTATTTCATCACTCCATCTCAGTTTAGCAAAATATTGTCAATTTAAATATTCATTGGAGTGAATAGTTAACGCAAAAGAATATTTTTTAATTTTCAAGCAATTGCAATATATTCTTGAAGACTGGGTAGTCGATATAGAATTTATCGGTAAATTACTGCTAATCCGGATACCCCACATAATTCTGCCTGAATACTTTCTTTGGTTCTGATATGAATAGTGTATTTACCTCGTTTTATCACATATTGGGAGAAAAGCCAGTCCCAATCTAATTGACCATCTTTATCCAGATAAATATATCCGGTATTCTGGGCAATCAGATTGTGAAAGAAATGTGTACCTTGCGAGAAGTCAATCCGGAAATTATCCATAGTAGTTTCTACTATTATACGTGCATAATTGATCTGGTTCCATTTCACGGGAATTCCCAGAAAGCGGTCACTACTGCCCCAGCGTCCGGGACCTATGAGAATATAGTTTTTATCTATCGCCCGAAAGCTGCTGTTATACTGCTCAATTTCAGAAACCATTTCCAGTGTTTTGGTAGATACGAATTTTTTGGGGTCAATAACGATGATATCCTGCAAATCATATTTCCCATTACCCATCGCTTTTTCGCTAAACAGCCATGATTTTTTGAAATCAATATTTTCTTTTCTAAGAGTATGCACGTTCAGGTTCACGTTCATAGGTCTGACTTGAAGTAAATAAAGCACGGCTTTCTTATCAAGCGATAGAGCATTCAGATCAAGGGCAAATTCAATTTCGACTGGCACGCCAAAAGCTGCTGTCCCAATCTCGAGAATTTTCTTTAAAGCATCAGCAAAGGGGAAATTATTGTATTTAAGGATATTATTGAAAGTGATCACTCTGGTTCCCTTGACAAATTTTCCATCCACGAATTTCTTCTGATAGGCGTCCCAGTAACCAGTCACATATTTCAGGCATTTGAATTCTCCTGCTTTATCAATCTCGATCTGTTTATATGTAGCCATTTCACCGCTGGTCAGGTCAAAATCATTATTTGAGAGGTCAATAGCATAAAAATTGTGTTGAGCTTCACCAATCTGGTCTTCTGGACTCAAAATATTCATGTGAGGCCAGGAAGGTGAAAATTTAAAGGTTCTCAAACCATCTACAACCGCTTTCCCCATGCCTACAACGATGCTGGCTATTCCATCTTCGTGCTGCATCTGGAAAACTGGATAATAATTATATGATTGGGCAACACCAGAAATTTGGGGATAGAAATACCTGTCTTGTTGTGAGCCGACAATCTGTTGAATAATTATCGCCATTTTCTCTTCTTCCACTTTAAAATTAAAGCCTTCTATATAGTTTCTGGCGTCTTTCTTAAAGATAGAAGCATAGACAAGTTTTATTGCTGTGCACAGTTGATAGAATCTAACATCGAGGTCTGGATGATTATTGGGCAGCATAAAAGTTTCATACACCCCGGCAAAAGGCTGACTTTGAGAATCTTCTAATAAGCCCGAAGACCGTACTGCCAGCGGGTAATGAACATTTTGCAGCATTTCCCTTAGATTTGCCCGTAAATCTTCAGAAAGTGGATTTTGCAGGAAGAAATTCTGCAAGCTCTTATCATCTGATTTTTCCATAAACTCTTCCAGATTATGTGCTTCACAGAAATCATCAAATTCGTTAGTACCGATAATAAATGTACGCGGGATTCTCACATCCAGTTCGGCATAATGCTTTTCCCAGTTCATAGAAACCAGAAGAGCATTCAAAAAGGCAAGACCTCTTCCTTTTCCGCCCATAGAACCTTCCGATAGTCTGATCACTACATCTTCTATATCCAGATATTGTGGATCAAAGCGCACCATCTTGCCTCGCAGACGTAATTCTTTTACCTCACAGAAGGCATTGATCAGAAAATCCCTGATAGCCGAGGTGGAGTCAAAATCTTCTATTTTCACAAAGCGGATGCGTTTTGCTACCAGAAATTCACCATGGGCAGCCAGCCAGCCGGAGAAATGATTATGATGACTATGAAAGAGTAGAGATTTATCCGGGATTAAACGAAGTTGTTTTTCAAAGCTGGCAGTGTTAGCTGCTTTTCCATAATAATTCCCATCCTCATCTTTGAAGATAAAATCACCAAACCCAAGATTATTTTTTATGAAATGACGGACTTGCTCCAGGTAGTTTTTAGAGTATTTTTTCAGAAAAGTGATATCCATTTTTTTTGCCAGTTGCTGATTTTCTGATTCAGAAGAGTTCAGTAACACCGGGATTGTACTGTTATGCTGTTTAATGTAATTGATCAGATTGAATCCAGCCAAAGGATTTAATTCATTTTCCTGAGGAAATTTCACATCCGAGATAACACCGATCACAAATTCCTTATATTTATCATAATATTCGACAGCACTTTCATAATCATGGCAAAGCAGAACTTTGGGACGGGCTCTCATTTGCAGCCGCTTATTCACGTCATCCAGCTCAGTATTGATCAGTTTCTGGGTTTGTTTCATAATCTGCTGATAAAATACCGGCAGGAACTTTGAATAGTATTCAATGGAATCTTCCACCAGTATTATCACTCGCACCAGACCATTATAGGTGTCATCTGCTACATTCCATTTATCTTCAATTTCTTTCACCATTGCCAGCAGCAGGGTGGAATCACCATTCCAGGAAAACACATCATCTATATTCTGCATTTCCTCAGAAGTTTTATCAATTAGAATCAAATCATTTTTCACATTTATAAGCAGTAATACTGGCATATCAGGTTTCTGTGCTTTGATTTTATCGGCAAATTCCCAGGGGCTCAGTGTTCCGATCCGCATCATGGTTATCACCAGATCAAAGTTAAAATCCTCCAGAATTTTCAGGGCTTCATCACCCGTAGGAACTGAGATAATTCGTGGGGCAGTGCTCAAATTCAACTGCCGGTATTCTCCAAAAACCTGCTCGCTCAATCTGCCATCCTGTTCAAATATAAAGGCATCGTAAAAGGAAGAAACCAGAAGAATCGTCCTGATCCTGTGTTTCATCAACCTGTGAAAATTGTCTTCCCCAAACTTAAAGCGTTTATAATACTTCCCGATATTGTTCATATTTCTCCTTAATACCAGATTTGCTGCTGATCACGATAGATAAATATTCTCTCTTCTTTATCAGAATCCTTTTCCCGCAGCCAGTATAACCCATTCTCTGGTACTTGCATAAAATGCAGTTTCTCTGCCTTAAAGGTATCATTTGCCACTATCTGCCAGCCTTTTTGCCAGTAATAAAGCTCATATTCTTTGCCGGATTTCAAATTCGTGATGTCATTCTCTCCGGTTAAATTACTTATCTTCATACGCGTTGTTGATCGTAAATCCATGTTCTGGAAGCTCTCTGTTACCCGCAATTCTTCTTTCCCACCATTGCTGTTCAACAGAAATGCTTCTCCGGCTGCAATTAGCTTATCATCTATATAATAAACAGGCAAATAAACCAGGTCTATTCCAATATTTTTAAATTCTGCTTTCCCATTTTCCAGCTGACTCCAGGCTATTGCTTCCCAGTTCCCATCATTAAAAACTGCCAGATACAAAAACCGCGGTGGGGAAGTGGGCAAGCTATCTACGACAACAGCAATATTAGCGGTGGGAACATAAGAGTCTGTCACGTCTATATAGCTTTTCCCTCGCAGCCAGCCTGGTGCTTTTTCGTTTACCTGCAATTGGCTGCCCAGACTGCTGGCTTGTTCCGAAAACATTTTCCGATATACTTTGGCAATTCGTTGCCGCAATCCGTAATCACCAGGATTACTCTCGCAACCCATAAAGGGGATTGCTTCACCCGCAGGGGTAAGTACGGCATTCCAGGCATGATTATTGCCGCTGTCTGCCCAGTAAGGTGTATAATCACTGGTTACTGCTATGCCATTTGCCCGTAGGGCATAGATTGCCAGATTTGTCATATCTTCGCAGCGACCTTCTCCACTTGCCAGCATTTCCGCCAGTCCCTGATCCGTAGGATGCAGATAATATTTAGGATTGAAGCCAAAAACAGATTTCAAACTTTCATTGATCTCTGCGGCTGCCAGTACCGGATCGCTTATTTCTGAAAGATTGGAATATTGAGCTCTGAAATAAGGTCGAAAAGATTCCAGTGGCTCACTGCTGCCCCGATAAGGCAGGATATAGTTCAAAAATGTATATAGATCATAATTTCTGCTCCAGGGTAAGAAATGCCAGGCGTCAAAGGCTTCTTCAATATTTTCTATCAGCAGTTCTGCTGTCATGGTTTCCTGATCAAACCAGGCTTTTTTCAGATGCCAGCTAACCTCTCCGTATTCCTGTTCAAGAGCTTCCAATGCTTGCTGTGCTTCCTCCAGATTAGCGTAAAAGCTGGAATCATATTCTAACTGTTTACCCTGCTCATTCTGAATGCAGACATCTGCATACAAATGCCCCGACATATTCTCTAATAAAAAATAAAGAGCCTGCAGCTTTTCTGCCTCACCAGCAGTTTGATAATGCTCCGTAACTTTGAGGATTTCGCTGATATTTGCATTTGACTGGTTAATATTTTTACGAACCTGCAGAGGGCATCTCCAGAAAGGCAGGTATTCTTCTGTAGTATAAATAATGCCAGCCATTATCAGCAGAACTATAAAAATTATAAAAAATAGCCGATTATCCACTATTTATCCTTATCATGGATAGCGGCTAAAAAAAAGTTCTCTTGCGGTTTTGACTGGTATATCCAGAATTCCTGACCACTCATATACTTCTTGCCGTTTGCCTGGCAATACCTGCCCAGGGGTGTTCCACCAGTCCGGTAAGGCAGATCAATAGCTGTATCAAAATTAACACCTGCAGCAAATTCAAGCAGATCTTCATTATTCGCACCTAGCGGTGTTGTATTGATCAAAATATCGAAATGTCTGCCTCGCAGATTTTCAGCGATTACATATTTTGCCTTATATTTTTTTGCCAGTTCGATAGCAGCCGGAAAATTACGCGAGCAAATAGTTACTTTTGCTTTCCCGGCAGTTGCCTGCAATACAGTATTAGCACTGGCACCACTGCCAAGTAATAAGATTTTCCCGGTTTCTCCCGGCTTCATATTTTCCCTGAGTATTTGATTCATTGCTTTTAAATCGGTATTCAATATCATTATCCCACCATCCCACAGATTTGCTGTTTCTCCTTCTCTACCTGCCAGAGCTGCGATCTCGGCTTTATAAGGCATGGTGATGGAAAAACCATAAAGATAATCCATCCTGTTGCCACTATGCAGCCAGGAATGAAAATCATGTATATCATTGATGATTAGCGGAAGATATACGGCATTCAGCAGCTTTTTCCGAAAGAGTTTATTATAATATTCTAATCCTTCAGAATAAACTACCTGTTTACCACCGATGATTCCGCCGATCAGGTCAACACCGGAAATGTTCTTTAATCCCAGTGTTTCTGCCTGCTCAATATCCATTTGCCCGTTGACAGTTGCTCTGTTTTTCAAACTCACATAAGTGCCTTCTGCTCCTATATGCCGGTAGAAACAACGCTTGGATACGCCATCATCTCCCATAAACGCCACTAATACCTGGCTGCCGGTCGTCCGTATAAGAGTCTCAAGTCCCTGCAGTTTCATCCAACTATTACTTGCCAAAGCCAGCTTGGTATAGCGGCATTCACTACGTTCTATTTCCAGACAACGCCTTGCCAGGTCAGCAACATTCCAATCATAATCATGAATATGAATTGATATGATCAGATTATTGCTGCTCAGTTTCAATAATTCCGGTATTGAAATTCTGTGAAGAACGGATTGCTCTATATCAACTAAGCAATTAAATTCTTTTATCCAGTTGCAGTAGAACTTAATTTTGTCAGGAAGTGATATATTCTTTTTCTGTAATACATCTTTGCTGCATTCACTGCGGTCTCGCAAGGTCAAGATCACATGTTCATCCACGGTTTCTTTGTCTAAAAAACTCCAGTCACTGGTCAGATCAAGCCGGTACTCCAGATAATAATCCGGATAACGCTTCCTGATTGCCAGTATTTCTGCTTTACTCTCTGGGATCAGACTTAATATTACCATATTCTTTTCCTTCCTGCAGTCGGCAGCTCTCAGATAATAACTCTCGCCAGATATTTCTTACTAATCCCTGATTGATCTCCCAAAGCTGTGCTTTTTCTTCCAAATTAGTCAGTAACTGCTTTTCGCGTCCTTCATCCTTCACTCTTATTCCATTCAGAAATTTATATTCACCAATAAGTTTGACTATTTCTGATCTTCTTTTAAGAGCCAGTAATATATCTTCATCAATTCTATCCAGTGCTTCCCGCATATCATTCAAGTTCCGGTTTTCTCCTGTCACCAGTTTCTGATAGCTCAGGCAATCTGCCAGCACCAGCCGTATCATGGCTTCCACTACGGGAATGATCCTGAACAGCAGGCAGGTATCATGTCTGCCGTTAATGGTTATTTCCTGCTCTTTACCACTGATATCAATAGTTTCCTGCTTCATAGATATGGAAGATGTAGGCTTGATAACCAGACGAAGTTTAACTACAGACCCCGTGGAAACTCCACCCAGAATTCCTCCGCTATTATTGCTGATAAACCCGTCAGCATTCATCTGGTCATTTGACTGGCTGCCGTGAAAACCTGCCAGCTTAAACCCTGCTCCAAATTCTATCCCTTTCACTCCACCTATAGAAAGCAATGCTTCTGCCAGACGCGCATCAAGTTTGCCAAACACCGGGTCTCCAAGACCAGCTTGCAATCCCGAGATATCTACTTCCAGAATTCCGCCCACAGAATCACCTGCTGCCTTAGTTTCCATAAGTTCATTCAGGACAGCGTCATAAGTTGAAGGATCATGCCAGAAAAGTTGATTAGTGAATCCTGGCTGAAATTCTCCGGCTTTCACTTTGCCTATCTGCACCGGGTAGGCTTCCACTTTAGCGGGGGCAATCAGCTCTTTCACGACTGCTCCTGCTGCCACTCTGGCGATTGTTTCACGTCCAGATGCCCTGCCGCCACCACGCCAGTCCAATATCTTAAACTTCTGAAACCAGCTCCAGTCAGCATGCCCGGGTCGAAATATTTCCCGCAGACTTTCATAATCACCACTACGCTGATCTTCATTATATACTACCAGGCAAATCGGCATTCCGGTTGTTTTCCCTTCGATTACTCCTGAAAGTATCTGTATCCGGTCGCTTTCGTTCCGCTGACTGCTATATTTATGTCTGCCTGGACGCCGACGCTCAAGTTCATGCTCTATCTCTGACAGCGGAAATAATATCCCTGGCTTGATATCTTCCAGCAATACTCCTACTGCGCGTCCATGACTCTCACCAAAACCGCTTATTCCCAGCCATCTGCCATATTTATTTCCATTCATATTCATTCCTAAGTTTTATAAGAAAAATTCTATCCTTTTAGTCAATTCATTTCTATTTTTTATCAAATTCATCCCAGAATTCAGTGAAAAGATTTCTTAATTGACTAGCAGATTGCTGCAATATAATGATATTTCTTGCCTTAATTAAGAAGATATATTTGTTGGTTTTTTTGGCTTAATGCTAAATATTCATTATAATATGATAAAATAAGAAAAGGAGTAACTTATGCTTGATAAAGTGAAAGTTCAGGAAGTATTGGATAAGGTGAGACCTGCCTTACAGGCTGATGGCGGAGATTGTGAATTGATCAATGTCCGCGGAGATGGAGTAGTGGAAGTACGTTTACAGGGAGCCTGTGGCAGTTGTCCGATGGCGACTTTAACCTTGAAAGCCGGCATTGAACGAGTACTGAAGGATGAGATTCCTGAAGTGAAAGAAGTGATTTCAGTCTAACTAATTCGACATAGGAGAACAGATGAAACTGAAGCATTATAGTGATATCCCTCTGGAAGCAGTGACTATGGAAGGAGCACGGGGTGCATCCATACGCTGGCTGATCTCCGAGAAAGATGGGGCACCTAATTTTGCCACGCGGATGTTTGAAGTGGCAGCTGGAGGTTTTACTCCTTATCATACCCATAGCTGGGAGCATGAGAACTATATCCTCTCCGGAGAAGGCGTATTGGTTACAGAAGAAGGAGACAAGCCTTTTAAGGAAGGTGATGTTATCTATGTACCCCCTTTCTATAAGCACAGTTACAGAAACACCGGTAGTGGAGTATTGAAGTTTTTGTGTATTATTCCTCATCCGGAAGCTGTAGATGTTCCTAAGAAGAAGGTAAATCCTTTTGCGAAAGGGGTGGCAAATAACTGTTAATATGAAGAAATAAATATATAATGCAGGAGAAGACATGGACAAAGTGATGAAGAAATTTTTTACAGAACTGGTGGAAGCTCCCAGTCCGTCGGGATTTGAGCAGCCAGCACAGGAAGTCTATCGCAAATTTATCGCCAGGTATGCAGATGAAGTAAACACAGATGTACATGGTAATGTGATTGCGTATAAGAAAGGCAAAGGCGATCTTCGTCTAATGATAGTAGGTCATGCAGATGAGATCGGTTTAATGATTAGCTACATTGATGATAATGGATTTATTCATTTTACTCCGATAGGAGGAGTTGATATAGCTTTATTACCGGGCAGCCGGGTAAATATCTATCATGAAGGTGAACTGGTTCGAGGTGTGATAGGCAGAAAAGCAATTCACTTATTGAAGCCGGAAGAACGTAAAGATGCTCCCAAACTGGAGAGTTTATGGATCGATATCGGGGCAGCAGATCGCAAAGAAGCAGAGAAAAGAGTAGGAATCGGAGACCCCATCACCTTTAGCCCTGGTTTAGAGTATTTGCAGGGGGATATAATTACCAGCAAAGCAACAGATAATAAAGCTGGAGTATATGTGGTGGCAGCTGTGATGAAAGAGCTGTCTAAAGAAAATATAGACTGCAATCTGTATTCCGTGGCAGCTGTACAGGAAGAAGTGGGATTGCGAGGTGCACGGACATCAGCCTTTGGTATCGACCCGCATGTGGGTATTGCCCTAGATGTGACACACGCTACCGATTTTCCCGGTATGGATAAGAATACGCTGGGAGACATTAGATTAGGCAAGGGACCGGTAATTTCAGTGGGCTGTAATATTAATCCAATGGTATTCAAATTATTAAAGAAAGCCGGAGATACAGCTAAAGTGAAATATCAGATTGAAGCAGCCCCGCGTGCAACCGGCACAGATGCGAATGCCTTGCAGGTGAACAGGGCTGGTGTAGCTGCAGGACTCATCAGTATTCCCAATCGATATATGCATACTCAGAATGAAGTAATCCACTTAGAGGATTTAGCATCAGCAGCAAAGATGCTGGCAGAATTTGCCCGGATGATTAGCGTTGATACGAATTTCATTCCAGGTGTATGACACTAATAATCAGAGACTTTCTGCCTTTGTAGAAAGTCTCTGCATTTTTATTAATACATTAGCGATCCCGAAAAAATTAATTAAACACAATAAACTAATAATATAAAAAATGATTAACTTAGTTGACAAAAAAATGCAGAAAAAAAAAATAAATAAAAAAGAACTGGATATTTAATCAGGAGGAAATAGATGGATTTTCTCGAAACAATAAAGCGGGTTAGTACCGGATTTGAAAGAATTGAGGATCATCCTCTGGCAAATATGTGCCGCGAGGATCAGGAAAAATATATAAAAGGACTTGCTTTATATACTAATATTGATTTTCAGATTACCCCTGAAGACATAAACTATCTGGGCATGTTCATAGCTTCGGCAAATCAGTCTTATGAGAAGATCACTGAGTACCGTGATTTTGCTGAGAATCCTGACGAGAAAGAGATGGAAAAAATCATTTTATGGTTACGCAGCAGTGATTATATAGACCAGTTTATCTGTGATATGCTCAGGAAATACCGGCATCAGAAACCCAATCATCGAGAAGAAGAGATGATCGGAGAAATCAGTATTATGGCAGGATATAGTGCTATTGAGTTAGCCTGGCTGCTTACTTTGATCATTGAGCCAGACCGCAGGAATATCGGTAATTATCTGGATAGCTGCTCACCGAAAATGATGAAAGGGCTCCCGGCAATCCTGAAATCGCTGGGTTATACAAATGCTGATCATTTAATCGAGAAGTATTTCCATAACCAAAAGCAATTACTGGATATTTTTGATGTATCACATCTTGATATAGATGCTGAAACTTTTGCTAGTGACATCAGGGAAGATCTTAAGAATCACTTATTTGATTCGGGATCAGTGCAGGAAGTAGTAAAAATAGAATGGAAACGGGCAGTGTTTGAGAAGAAATCTATCCGTAAAGGGGATGAGCTGTTTTCCATCCGTTTGATAGAAGCCCAGTCCTTCCTTGATATGCTGATTGATCCCAAGAATAAGTCAAAAGCCCAATCGCAGCGCTATAGTTATATAGCAGATAATGAAGAAAAGAAAAACATCATGTTGTTTGAGGATGAGATGCTGTCAGTGCGTAATAATGATGCTGCTGAGCGTGATTTTTATCCGGTAGGAGTTCTCTATGATCCCCGGGAGAAACCGGAGAAAGTGCTCAAATGGGCTCTGGATCATGATTATATCCAAAAAGAAATAGCTCAGAAAAAATATTCCGAGCTATTAAATAAATAAATCCTAAAAAACTAATAATTTTATTTAACTCTGTCAATCGGCAGAGTTATTTTTTTTTATGAGTCAAGCAATCCTGCGTTTCGGGATCAAAGAAATGAACCTTTTTCATATCAAGACTTATCAATAGATCCTGTTCAACCTGAGGCAGTTTCTTGGGATCAAGCCTGGCAATCATTGTGGTATCACCTGTCGATAAATAAACAACATATTCATTGCCCATTGGTTCCACTACATCGCAGAGAGCAGTGATATTAACCGGTATTTCTGCCATACTATCGTATTGGGCATCATATACATCTTCTGGTCGCAGCCCCATAATCACATTTTTCCCGATATGCGATTGAATCGCTGTTCTGAATTCCGGAGGGATCGGTACCTGGAATGAAGCTGTAATAAAAGAGAGAGAACCATTCACTTCATCAATTCTGCCATTAAATTGATTAATCGCTGGAGAGCCGATAAATCCGGCGACAAAGAGGTTTACCGGGTTGTTATAGACATTGAGCGGAGTATCAATCTGATGGATGAAGCCGTCTTTCATGATCACAATTTTATCTGCCATTGTCATTGCTTCCACCTGGTCATGTGTAACATAGATCATGGTAGTTGCCAGTTTGCGATGGAGTCTGGTGATTTCCGCTCTCATCTGTACACGCAGCTTGGCATCAAGATTAGAAAGGGGCTCATCAAACAGGAAAACTTTGGGTTTACGTACTATTGCTCTGCCTAATGCAACACGCTGCCTCTGACCCCCAGAGAGCTGCTTGGGCTTGCGGTCAAGCAGGTCTTCAATTTCCAGTAGTTTAGCCGCTTCCTGGACAATCGGGTCGATTTCTGCTTTAGGTGTTTTTCTAAGTTTAAGAGCAAATGACATATTTTCATATACTGTCATGTGTGGGTATAAGGCATAATTTTGAAAAACCATAGCTATATCTCTATCTTTGGGTGGAATATTATTAACCAGTTTATCAGCGATAAAGATATCTCCATCAGTGATCTCTTCCAGACCGGCTATCATTCTGAGTGTAGTAGATTTTCCACAACCTGAAGGACCTACCAGAATCACGAATTCCTTATCTTCGGCAACGAAGCTGACACTTGAGACAGCTTTAAAACCATTTTCATATACTTTATCTACACTGTTAACTACCACTTTTGCCATGATAACTCCTGTCACATAATTTTGAGTAAAAATGAATATCATAAATCAGGTGTCAAGGAAAAGTGGTTTGCTGAAGAGGGAATGGTGAAAAGTGAGGGAGAGGCGAACCTCTCCCGGGTGATTAATTAAAGTTTAATAATTCTACATCAAATATTAAAGTACTGCCAGCAGGAATGGGCCCAACACCACGTTCGCCATATCCCAGGTTGGGAGGAATGATAAAACGATATTTGGCTCCGATCTTCATTAAAGCGACACCTTCGTCCCAGCCTTTTATAACTCTGCCAGCTCCCAAAGAAAAACGGAAAGGAGTACCGCGACTCAGGCTTGAATCAAACATCTCGTTATTTGATTGCAGGTAGCCGGTATAATGAACTTCCACATTTGAACCCTGGCTGGGAGAATCACCTTTACCGGCATCTACAATGTAGTATTGCAGCCCCGAATCAGTAGTATGCAATTCAAGTCCGGTGATGTCATAGGGATCGATGGACATGATATCCAGGAGTTCCACATCAAAAATAAGGGTGGAATTAGCGGGAATACTGCCTCTACGAGTAGAACCATATCCGATTTCGGGTGGGATCACAAAGGTGGCTTTATCGCCAATATGCAGGTAGGCAACGCCTTCATCCCAGCCCTTGATCACGCGTCCTGCTCCGAGCGGGAAACTGAAAGGCTCACCGCGTTCCAGTGAGCTGTCAAATACTTCACCATTTTCAAATTTACCGGTGTAGTGCATGATAACCGTGTCACCGGCTTTTGCCAGTTTACCATCGCCATGGGTGGTGATCTTATATTTAAGACCAGAATCTGTTTTAGTAAAATCTTTGTACATATCTTCTCCTGATAAGTTTAGGAACAATATCAGACTAAGTATTACCGTGAAAATGAATGATTTTTTCATAAATACTCCTCGATTAATTTAGTCATTATTGAATTTTTTATAAAAAGCCGGGATATCGTTATTTACTTCATTGGCATCATTATCATCTTCAATCTCAATTCTCTGAGACTGGTAGCTGTTTTTGTCTATATCAAGGTCATCATCATTATCAATCTTTCGCCAGTCATTTCTGGGTGAATTATATTTAAGGTCAGAATGAGTATTAGATTTTGCCGGAGCGGGGACTTTATAATAAGATTGAGATTTAATCTGCAATCCGGTCGCGATCATCGTAACTCGAACCTTGTTATTCATATCATTATCGATCACATAACCGTGGATGATGTCACCTTCTTTTCCAGTAGTATCTGTGATCTTGGTCAAAGCATCGTAGAATTCATTAAGCCCCAGATCAGGTCCAGAAGTAATATTGATCAATAAGCCTTTAGTGCCGTTCAGTTCAATATCAGAGAGCAGCGGGTTATTCATGGCACGTTCAGCGGCTTCCAGAGCGCGGTTATCACCTTCTGCCTCGCCACTGGTGATATAGGCAAAGCCTTTATTGGCAAGAATTGTGAGAATATCTCTGAAATCGACTTCCAGATAGCCTTTTTTAAGGAGCAGGTCAGTGATGGCACTGGCAGCATGATAGATGATATCATCCGCCTTTTTGAAGGCTTCAATAATGGAAGAGCCTTTGTATTCTTCATGGATTTTCTCGTTGGGGATCACGATGAGCGTATCCACCAGTCCAACTAGTTCATCCAGTCCTTTTTCAGCGTTTTGAATGCGTTTGGCACCTTCATACTGGAAAGGGAAGAAGACAATTGCCACCACCAGTTTTGGATTTCCAGATTCATTATTTATGCTCTTGATTGTTTTCACAATAGAAGGCGAAGAACCAGTACCGGTTCCTTTGCCCATACCTGCTACCAGAAAGACCATATCGGCATCATGGAAAATATCAATTATCTCTTTTTCTGATTCTTCGGCTGCCAGCTTGCCAATCTCCCGGTCTGCTCCCGCACCATGTCCGCGGGATGTTAGTTCGCCAAGCTGGAGAATCTTATCTGCTTTTGATTTTTGAAGGTCACCCCAATCAGTATTGGCTGCTACAAATTCCACACCCTGCAGCTTCTTTTCGACCAATGTGTTAATTGTATTGCCACCGGCACCACCAACTCCCAGTATCTTGATCTTGATTTGAGAATTAACATATTTTTCATTTAAGACAGGTTCTATTCTCATTATGTTTTCCTCCGCATAATATATTATTTAGATAAACCAGCCACTAATTATTTTCAGACTTCTCTTAAAGAAATTAGTCTTTGGTTCTCCAGGCACACTATTAAAACCTTTTTTAATTTGGTTATCAAGTACGTAAAGGAAAATTCCCACAGTAGTGGAAAATTCCGGTTTTTCCAGAGAAGATATCCTTCCCTGAAAGAGGGACAGATCGGGTGTGCAGATGGTGCATTTCATGTTTGTTTCTGCCATTATCAAGTCATCAAGCCCCTTTAAATTAGCAGCACCTCCAGTCAGATAAATTCCAGCTTTGATACTCTCAATGGCAATCCCCTGGCTGATATGGTGATATATTTTTTTGATCAACCGTGACATCTCTGCTATGATATCATTGGCAAACTGCTGCCGATTATATAATTTTGTATGATTACCGGTAATATCTGCCACCTCAATATCTTCATTGGGATCAATATTAGCAATAGTTGCCTGTCCCATTTTGATTTTCAGAATTTCCGTAGTACTGGGAGATGCCACAATGCGTCCGGACAGCTTGCGAGTGAGCTCATATCCGCCAAAAGGGAATACTGCAGAAAACCTGATGCTTTTCCGGTAATAGATGGCAACATCTGTAGTTCCACCCCCGATATCTATCATAATAGCACCTAATTCTTTCTGATCTTCATTAAGAACTGCATAGGAGGAAGCAATTGGCTCTAAAACAATATTTTCCGGATTTACATTATAACCAGAGATTTTAAAGCAACTGAGAATATTATTAACATTTGCCTCATTGGCAAACACAATGTGCACTTTAGTAAAAAGACTGGAAGCTTCCATACCGAGTGGATTCGGAATTCCTCTGCCATTATCTGTATTAAAATAATGCGGAATAGCGTGAATAATCTTCAGATTGGCGAAATCCGGCTGATAGCCAGCGGTTTTTTTAGCGTCGTTGATTACCAGATCGATGTCTTCCTGAGTAATCTTCTTTTTAGCACCCTGAGCAGTGGCGGAGAGATTGATTTCACCCTTGAAATTTCCGCTTCTAATATGGTCTCCGGCAATACCGATATAGATATTAGCCGCATTGATTTGAGCCATTTTTTCAGCAGCTTTAATCGATTTATCTATGGAAGTGGAAGCTTTGTTCATTTCCACTACAGCACTTCTAACCATTCCCTCAGAAGCAGTAAGCCCAAATCCTTTGACTATGAAGTTTACCTCGCCCTCTTCACTGATCTTTTTTTCGGCAATTACTGTGCATACTTTTGTGGTTCCTATATCCACCACCGTGATTATATCTTTTTGTTTCTTTTTCACTATTCCTCCCGCTTTATTACACGGTAGTTGTTTTCAATTGTCATATCGATTATTGTCTTATTATCAAATGAGTAAGTATTTTTAATATCCATGTAATCAATAATACTTTGCAGCAGGTTCTCTTGAGGTAATATTATTTTATAGCCCTGCTTATTTTCAACCATGTACAAGTCTTGCCCGTCTAAATAAATTTCAGAAATATAATCGAAGAAATCCGGCTCAGCTTCCTGGATAGCAGGAAACAGGCTGATCATTTGCTCTAGAAATGGGTCATTTATTTTCTTTCCCTCTTGCAGGGTATCAGAAGAAGCCTGCACTGAGATAATGGTGATATCATCCGATATGGCTGCCTCTGTGAAAGAGAGTAGTATCTGTTCAATATCAACTACCAGAATTTCACCATCTTGAGTGAGTATCTGAAATACTGGCTGCCGTTCAACAATCTTGATCTTTAATTTACCGGGCAGTCTTCTTTTTACAGATAAATCTTTGATGCGAGAAAAAGCAGAATAAAGTTCTTTGACTTCCGAACTTGTAACCCGAAACATATTTTGTCCTATCAGACTTGCACCAGCCATCCTGAGATTATCCGCTAACAAGGCTTTGTTTCCGCTGAAATCCAATTCCTTTATCATAAAGATATTCAGGCTATAGAACAGAAGCATAATCAATCTGAAGATAATATATGATGCAATAATAATAGATATAAACCAGGCAAAATATCGGGTATTCCCTCTGCGTTTCTTCATTAGTTTACTACCTCAATTTCCAGTTTAAGATTGATGTTAAAATCTTTTTTTACCTTTTCACGAGCTGCAGTGATCAATGACCAGGCATCAGAAAATGTTGCCTTACCCAGATTGACCATGATATTAGCATGAAGAGATGAAAAAGCTGCATCACCCAGTCTTTTTCCTCGAAAGCCTGCTTTATCCAAAAGGTATCCGGCACTGGCATCTTGAGGATTCTTGAATATAGAGCCGAGATTTGGAAGATTTATAGGTGTCAGCCGGCTTCGGGTCAGGATATTTGCCTTTATTTTTGTCAGGATTTCTTTATAAGGCACTATTTCGGGAGCAAGGCGGATTTCTGTGATACATCCAGTGATATTAGAATGACGATATGAGAAATTAATATCCGCCCGAGGTATCACTCTTGATTTATGCTGGTCAATAATTGTGATAAATTTTATATAATCAGCAATTTGTGAGCCAAATGCTCCAGCATTCATCCGCACAAGTCCTGCAATATGGGCAGGAATACCACCTAAAAACTCAAGTCCTCCTAAATCCAATCTGGCAATTTTCATCAATAGTCTGGTGATATTGTAATTACCGGAGACAATTATCTCTTTTCCTTCCTGGCGCCAGTAACTGGGCAGTCTGGCATCGCTAACCACTATGTAATCGTCAACTTTGCCAAACAAGATATTTGAGCCGCCTGCCAGAAGCAGTACTTTTTTATTAATTTTGGCTGCAATATCATACATTTCCAGCAATTGCTCAAGACTTTCAGGTAAATAAAAATCTGAACATTCTGTGCCGATTTTTATATGTGACCATTCAGACAGGTTCACAGAAAGTGGTTTAATTACGGGCATTTTTCAAGAACTCTTCGCCATATTGATAGATATTTCCGGCACCCATTGTAACGATAATATCTCCTGGCTGGCAGTGCGTTTGCATCACTTCCACGATTTGGTCATTGTTTTCTATATAATGCACGTGTTTATGACCGGATTGAATAGCTGCATCAGCGATCATTTTACCACTGATATGGGGAATTGGTTTTTCTCTGGCAGGATATATGGGAGTAACCAGCAGGATATCAGACTGGAAAAATGATCTGCCAAATTCTTCAAAGAAATCACGGGTTCTGGAATATAGATGAGGCTGGAACACAGCCACAATTCTGCGGTCTGTATTCTCTTTAATGGCATTCAGTGTAGCAATTATTTCTGTGGGATGATGGCAATAATCGTCATAAAGAGTGATATCATCGATGCTGCCTTTGTATTCAAACCTGCGGAATACTCCGTTAAAATCCGATAAACCCTGCTGGATTGCAGAAAAAGGTACCTGTAATTCCAAGCCTACACTAATTGCCAGCAGCGAGTTAAGAACATTATGCCTGCCCGGCACTTTTAATTTGACATTTCCTAATTCCTGATTTTCCAGCAGGACAGTATAGCTGGTTTCAAAATCTGCCATTTCAATATTAACTGCCCGTAAAGAAGCCTGGGCAGAAAATCCATAGGTGAAAATATGTTTCTTGATAGAGGGTATTACTGATTGAACTCCTTTATCTTCCAGACAGCAGATCACAGAGCCAAAGAATGGTACTTTATTGGCAAATTCAATAAAGGCAGATTTTATACTGTTCAGATTTAAATAGCAGTCCAGATGGTCTGCGTCAATATTGGTGATCCCAGCTATGCAGGGATAGAGTGAGAGAAAGGAGCGGTCAAATTCATCTGCTTCGGCTACTATATACTTCCCGGAGCCCAATAGATTATTTGAGCCATAATTTTTAACAATGCCGCCTACAATAACGGTGGGGTCAAACAGGGCTGCCTGTAAAACAGTTCCCACCATGCTGGTGGTACTTGTTTTACCATGTGTTCCGGCAATGCAGATACCATAACTCATTCTCATGATTTCTGCCAGCATCTCTGCTCTGCGGATTACAGGTATTTTTCTTTGTAAGGCGGATGTCACTTCAGGATTGTCATCAGTAACTGCAGAAGATTTCACGATAACGTCGGCATCCCACACATTCTGGGGATCATGCCCGATATTGATCCTGATATTTTTGCTTTTCAAATGCTCAGTTATTGATGAAGCTCTCATGTCTGAACCCGAAATGATGAATCCCTGATTACAGAGTAATTCCGCAATCCCGCTCATGCCAATACCGCCAATTCCTACAAAATGGATTTTTTTCATTCTTCCAAACATTATACCATCTCCCTATAAAACTTATTAATAACAGCCGCAATATTTTCAGCAGAATGCTGATGCAGAGTATCACCAAATCTGGCTTTATATTTCTCTATATTACCTAGCATGGTGATGAGAATTTTATGAAGAAGTGCAGGTGTCAAATTCTTTTCCTCAATAACTTCTGCTTCCCCTTTTTCAGCTAATTCTGTGGCATTATAAAATTGATGGTTTTCTGCTGCTGATGCCAAAGGTATCAATATTGCAGGCTTGCGGAGGTATTCCAGTTCAGCCAGTGTGATAGCTCCTGCCCGGGCTATCACAAGCTCACTCATTTCATAGAGAGCAGCAATATTATCTGTGTATGAGAAGAGATAAATCCCTTTTCTACTGCCAAATTGCTGCTGAAACCTGGTATAACTATAGCTGCCGGTTTGCCAGATGAGTTCCAGTCCCATTTCCAGCAGCTTATCCACAATTGGTGACAGTGTGTTATTTAAAAGCAAAGAACCCTGACTGCCACCAACCAGAAAGATTTTCTTTGTAGTTGAGCTTAAGCCTAGTTTCTGCATATCTACAGGTTGCGGTTTCTGGAAAAATCCAGGATTTATTGGATTACCGGTATAACTGGTTTTATTCTCAGGCAGGTATTTCACTGCCTGAGAATTTCCTAAAAATATCATTTTTGCCCATTTAGCAAGTATTTTGGTTGTTATCCCCGGAAAACTGTTTTGTTCCTGTAAAAATACAGGTATTCCATGTAGATGGGCAGCAAATCCTGCCGGTCCACTCACAAACCCGCCTGTTCCCAGGAAAAAGTCAGGCTTAATTTTTTTTATCAAAAGAGAAGATTTAATAATGCTGTTGATAAGTTTAAATGGGAACTTACAATGAGCAAAGGTGACTTTGCGGTATAGTTTCTGAATATTAATAACATGAAACTGATAACCGGCAGCAATTACAAGCCGTTCTTCCAGACTGGCTCTATTGCCTATGAAGTGAATTTCCCAACCCTGTTTTTTCAGGTATCCCGCTATGCTTAATGCCGGATTAATGTGTCCCGCGGTTCCGCCACCACTGATAAGTATTGTCTTCATAATCACACCGTTTCCTGTTTTCCGAGGATCAGCAGAATTCCTATTGCCATTGAATTTACTATCATGGATGAACCTCCCTGGCTGATAAATGGCAAGGTTACGCCGGTTGTAGGTAAACATCCGGCAACTGCTCCTATATGAATGATGATATTATAGAAAATATTTAAACTGAAACCATAACCAATTATCCGATTGAACATTGATTTCTGGTGTGAAGAAATACTGATACCTCTGATAACCAGTCCCATATAGAGAAATATTATAAATAATGCACCTAATAAACCAAATTCTTCGGCGATAATGGCGAACACAAAGTCTGTTCGTGGTTCTGGCAGATATTTCAGTTTACCCATTCCTCCATTCGCACCGCAACCGATCACTTTTCCGGTTGTAAGGCAAATAATACTTTCCCGGTTATTTCTATCCATCCCATTATTAGTTTTGTTACCTGTAATCCAGCGAATGATCAATGATGATTCTATGAAAGATTCAATTCTACCTATCCGGAAGCTTTCCTTCTCCTCGGGCTGTTTTGTTGCTAATTCATCGTTAATATCATCAGATTGAGCAGTAGTCTGCTCGGTCCTGGCAATAGTAGACATATTGGGAAATGTAAATTTTCCATCTTTTTGGAAAACGACCACAAATGAGCCAAGTATTAGTCCAAAAATTATCAGGATCGCAATAGTTGCCTTGCGGATATTTGCCAGAAAGAGCAGTGATATCAGAGTGAATCCGGAGGTGAGAACTGCTGAGAGATGATTTTCCTTCAGAATCTGGATATAATAGATACCCGTAAATAATAGTAAGGGGAAGAAGTTTTTTACGAAAGGTACAACGCTGGAATTCGCTATTAGATTTTCCCGCGAACTCAGTACTCGGGCAAAAAGGATAACCAGCACCAGACGTGCCAGTAAACTGGGCTGTACACTGATTGAAGTTACTATAAGATTTACCCGTAATACACGCATAGCTCCCAGTATATCTTCACCATGATGCAATACATAGATCAGCAGTCCCAGTGTGAATAAATAGAATATCCAAAATGACCATTTAAACCATTTTATCTTCCAGAACAGAAAGATCAGCAAGCAGAAAAATATCGCGGTGAGGCTAAGAAAAAACTGCTTCAAAAAAAAATGCAGAGTTCCACTGGCAGAAGTGATGTCAAGCTGAATAAAAAGTCCACATATTATGAGCAGCAGATAATATACCATCATCTGCGTATCGACTTTTCTCAGCTCGTTTATCAGTTTATCATACAAAGTTCCTATATCAAATTTCATGAGCAATGTCCTCAGCAATTTTTCTAAATGTATCTCCCCGATGCAGATAATTTCTAAAAGCATCATAACTGGCACAGGCTGGAGATAGCAGGATCACTTCACCTGCTGCTGCCCGTGAATATGCCAGCTTCATTGCCGTTTCCATGTCCTGGCACATTTCATATTCAAGTGCTCCCGCAAAAGCTGCCTGCATCCGGGTACGTGTGGCACCGATCAGGTAAGTATGGACGTTTTCCCTTTGTAAATAAGGCAGAAGTATGGAATAATCTTCTCCTTTGTCTGAACCGCCCAGGATTATATGTACGCCCTCAGTAAAGGAAAGAAGGGCATATTTCACGGCATCTGTATTAGTTGCCTTGGAATCATTGATAAAGCGGATACCTTTACTGGTTGTGACATATTCCAGACGATGGGGGAGAGAGGCAAATGTTTTCAAAGCCTGGCAAACCTGGGCCTGCCTGCCTGCAGTATATCTTGCGGTAGCCAGCAGTGCCGCCAGACAGTTCATCATGTTATGCGGTCCGGCAATTGATATTTCTGCTGTCTTATATGCGTCTTTGCCAACTAATAAATTATTTCCGTTTCTCCAGGCATCAGATTCATGTTCCAGTGAAAACCACTTCCTGCCAGCTTTTATTTGTTCTGAAAGCCTTCTAATAGTTTCATCATCCAGATTCATCACTGCCAGATCATTCTTTTCCATATTCTGGAAGATATTAAATTTTGTTCTGGCATAATGCTCAAAATCTTTGTATCTATCCAGATGATCAGGGGTGATATTGAGAATTATGGCAGCGTCTGCTTTGAAATACTTCACTAATTCCAGTTGAAAACTGCTCAGCTCCAGCACAATGAAGTCTATACCGGGTTTCTCAATGGGAAAAGCTGTGAATGGAGTGCCAATATTACCACCCAGTATTGAATGATAACCACAGGTCAGTAATATATGATGAATCAGACTCACTGTAGTGCTTTTCCCATTACTACCTGTTACACAGATAATTTTGCTATCGGGTGATTTAAGCCGGAAACCTAATTCAATTTCACTTAGCAGTTCAATACCAGACGCCTGAGCCTGCTTTAATATCGGAAGGGAGAGCGGGACTCCAGGACTAACAATTATCTTATCTGCCTGCAGCACTTTCTGGCTGTGTCCTCCGAACTCGCAAGCAAAATTCTTTTTCAGAATTTCTGCATTTTCTATCTTTTCCTGCGGCTTATTATCACTTAAAAATACTTCTCCACCCAGTTCTGTAAGCTTTTTTGCTGCTGCTATCCCGCTTCTGGCGATACCTATTACTGTAAATTTCTTCCCGTAAATTTCCATGCTATATCCTCTTAGACCCAAATATTCCACTTGGATCATATTTCTGCAATAGTTTCTCCAGATGAATACCATGTGAACCTTTGAGCAGAATTACGGCATCAGCAGGGATTTGCCGGATTATCAGACTGTTGAGCAAAAGCTCAATACTTGCAAAATGATGCTTAAAACCATAATACTCGGCATCTTTACCGACAGATATAAGCAAATCACCCGCATGTCCGGTCAATAAATATCCAATATCTGTATGCAGTGCTCTGGAATTATCTCCCAGTTCCAGCATTGAGCCCAGAATTGCCACGTGCGGTTTTGCCGGCAATATCTGCTGCCAGTGCTTGACAGCAGCTTTCATTGATTGGGGATTCGCATTATAGCAGTCGGCAATAATATACTGATCTTTATCTTCAATGATTTCCATTCGCAGAGGTAAATTCAGAGTTTTACTGATGCCTGTGCGAATTTCATCCGGGTCAATTCCCAGATTTAGGGCTATTATTATTGCTATGGAAGCATTAGTTATCTGGAATTCACCCTCAGCGGCAATCTGGTATTTCTGCTCATTGATTTTGAAGGAATAACCATTACTGGTCCTATAAACTCCATGAATTCTGTATTCCCGCTCTGCTTTATAACCAAAATCCTTTCCCTTCATTCCGTTAAATTTCTCGTCATCACCCGGGAATATCCTCAGGCAGTCATTTTCCTCAAATATAGCTTTCTTCTCCTGAAAAACTCCTGCTTCATCACCTAAAAACTCCAGATGTGAAGCACCTATATTTGTGATAACTGCCACATCCGGCTGCACTATCTGAGTGAGCCACTTTATCTCGCCAAAATGATTTGTTCCTAACTCTACTATACCATATTCTGTTTCACCATTTAGTTTAAGTAATGTCTTAGGTACACCTATATAATTGTTTTCATTTGAGTGTGTTTTGATTGTGCTGCCATGCTCCGATATTAGATTATAAAGATATTCTTTCACACTGGTTTTACCCGTTGACCCGGTTATTGCTATCAGCCGGGCACTGAATAATTGCCGGTACATACGGGCGATTCTGCCATAGCCCGGCAGGGGATCATCTACTTTGATCAGCTGCGGATGCCGGAGGGTATATTCCCGGCTGCAAAGTGCCAGATTATCCGGCATTTGCAGGGCTTGCTCAAGGTAATCATGCCCGTCAAAATTGTCACCTTTCAAGGGAATAAACAGGGATTGATCAGTTAGCTTCCTGGTATCTGTACAAATATTATGAACCTGGCAGTTGCTATTTGTTGTAATTTGACCATTACAGGCAAATTCTATTGCTATTCTGTCAAAATGGAGCTGATATTCCGTGGCTGCCGGTTTTTTATAATATTCCCGGATTATCTCCCGATCATCAAACGGGAATTTTTTCCCTTTAATCTCCTGATAGGTCTCATGACCTTTGCCTGTTATCAATATAGTGTCCTGTCCCCCCGAAATGTAAAGAGCATCCATTATGGCGGATTTACGGTCTTCTTTCAACCAGACAGCACAAGCAGGGTCAGCATTTGCCATTATGTCTTTGATAATTGCCACAGGGTCTTCATCACGGGGATTATCAGTAGTCACTATCACCAGGTCAGAGTATTCCAGGGCTGCCGCCAGCATTAAAGGACGCTTCGTTTTGTCCCGGTTTCCTCCTGCACCCAGCAGCGTTATCAATCTGCCTTTACTCAAATCAGCTATAGTTCGGCATACTCTACTGATTGCATCTGGTGTATGAGCATAATCTATCAATATTTTCTTCTGCTCAGGATTATCCACGCTTTCTAATCTGCCCGGAACTGCCTGCAAAGCAGGAGATTCTGCCATGATGTCCGCTGGCTCAATTTCCGGATAAAGCAGCATGATACTGGCAAGTGCAAAACTGAGATTCTGCACATTAAAATCACCAGTTAAGCCTGATTTCACGGTAAAATTCTCATTATTTATAGTTAAAGTAAATATTGATGTATTAGAGGTTAACTTATTAATATTAAATACTATATCACTATCTTGTGAGCCTATACTGTATTTGGGCTCACTCACCTGCTCCCATAATCGCTCTCCATAAATATCTGCCGTATTTATCAGGGAAATGCCACCCGGAAGCATGAGCTTGAATAGCCGTGACTTACAGGCAAAGTAATCAGCGAAACTCGTATGGAAATCCAGATGATCCTGACTTAAATTCAAAAACAGGGCAGCGGAAAACCGGTAGCCTGCCAGCCTGTCCATAGCCAGAGCATGAGAGGATGCTTCCAGAAATACTATCTCAATCCCTGCTGCCTGCATTTGAGCTAATATTCGACTCATCTCCAGCACATCGGGAGTTGTTAGCCTTGTAGGGTAATGCTTATTTTCTATATAGTATCCAATCGTGCCGATAAAACCTGCTTTCCTGCCTAATCTGCCAGCTAATTGATAGCCCAGCCAGGCAGTTGTGGTTTTACCATTGGTTCCTGTTACGCCCACAAGTTTCATTCTATGGTCATCAACAGCGTAAAATAATTTACTCAAATAAGCTGCAGCCATGCGGCTGTCAGTAACGATTATTTCTGCTGCTGCAGCTCCTGTCTCCTTTTCAGAAATCAGCAGTGCTGCGCCATTTTCCACTGCTTTAGGGGCATATAAATGCCCATCAGTCTCATACCCTTTCAGGCAGATAAAAATGTCGCCGCTGTTAATTTTACGTGAATCCGTCTCAATTCCGCAGTAAACACTTTCAGTTTCTACTACAGGCTCAGAAACCAATATTTTCTGCTCTTTAAGTAAAGCCGTAATTTCTTTTAGCGTAAGCTTAAATGGCATCCATCCTCCAGTGAAATCTCGGTTAATGGCTCAATTGATTGTTTCACTACTATACCATTACCACTGGCAGTGAGTTTGATAAATCTCGAACGGGCAAGATCAAGAGCACGTCTAAGCGTCATGCCCCTAAAATCAGGCATCAACTTCTTATCAGTGATTATCTCTCCCGGCTGTGCCAAAGCTAATTTCACGGGCTGATGTTTGCTGAATTTTATATTGGCAGGAGGGTATTGATCAGAGATTATCCCGTTTTTTTGGTTATTGATAAATGAGTAGTCAATGCCCATATCATTAAGTATCTTCACTGCTTCCTGCTTTTTCATTCCTACCATATTGGGAAGGATAGCTATCATTTCCTGATAGGAAGTAGTGCTGGTGACCAGATCGCAATCCTTGAGCAGGAGAATATTCTTTACTACTTCTCTGAAAGTAGGAACCGCTGATTGGGAAGCAAAGTAATATTTATTTTTGTCTTCCACACATCGGTCAAAGGCAATCACAATAACAATCCTGGGGTCATTACTTGGTAAGTATCCGGCAAATAACGAATTATGCCTGGTCTCTACTCTGTTTTTACTGTCCACTGTGATAATCTCCGACGTGCCTGTTTTACCACTGATTTCTATATAATCAAGATTTGTCGCTGTTGCTGTTCCCTCACTCACTACTTTCCGAAGGAAGCCCTGCAGTGTTTTCAAATGAGCCGGCTGTGAAATCGTATTAATGATCTTAGGCTTCAATACATGGTTAATATTACCGGCCTGATCTTTGCTATAGGCTAATATCTGTGGCTGCAGAATATTGCCCAGATTTGCAAATGCTGCATAGATTACCGCCAGATGAAGCATATTTACTGACATCTCCTGTCCAAAGGCTATGGAACATAAACTATATTCTGACCACTCTTCCTGACTGCGGAATAAACCCCTGGTCTCGCCGTGTATTCCGGAAAGGGTTTCTCTTCCTAATCCTATCTCATTATAATAATCTTCCAGTTTGTCACTGCCTAACCTGGTAGCCACCCGGCTGATTCCGGGATTACTGGAATGTACTATAATGCCTTCCAGGGTTAATTCACCCATATCTTCATGATCTTTGATCTTCCGTGATCCGGAAGCGTAATCAAAGATTAAGGGACTGCAATCGATCAATTCGTCCGGTTTATAGAGACTATTTTCCAGCGCCAGAAGTGCTGTAATGGGTTTCATCGTAGAGCCAGGTTCCAATCTGAAAGAAACCGGCAAATTAGAAAAAGTCCGCAAGGTGGCGGGGGGGAGAGTATGGTCATTTTCCTGCTCACCTGCCAGTGCCAGGATTTCTCCTGTATGCACATTCATTATCACACCCATAGCGTTTTTTGCCTGATATTTTCCTAAACCTTCATGCAGCTTTTCTTCCAGGATTTCCTGATAGCGTACATTGATCGTGAGATAAATATCCTCTCCGTGCACCGGGTCACGAAATTTTAATGATGGTTTAAGTACTTTATCACCTAAAGCATCATAAATTATTTCTTCCCAGCCATTTTCGCCACATAATAACTTATCAAAAGTGCCTTCCATTCCACAGCGACCCTTAATGTGACGGAATTCCTTTCCCCGGTTTCCCCGCTCATCAGGACTGGTTACTGTGCTGGTGTCTGCCATTGCCAAACCTAATAACCTTGATGCCAGATTTTTATAAGGATAAATCCGCTTTTCTGAAGTTTTCCGGGCAAGCAGAGCCTCTTGAACTTTGGCATTACTAATCCTGAGATCTGCTGTCTGGCTCAGAAGTGTATCTAATTCAGATCTGGTGGCATTTATATCGGAAACCAGAAGCTTGCTGCCCATGAAAATACTGGCATAATTCTCATTAGTAAGCCATCTGTACACTTGATCGCCATCCCTGCCGGTTGCTTTTGCGTATGCCTTACTAACTATTTTGTAAACTTTCCTCTGTCTTAAACCGTCTTTTTCCAGAGCTTTGCGGATTATTCGCTTGTCAAAATCCAACTGATAATAATATTGCGTGGTTACCAGAAGATTGCCTTCACAATCATAGATGTTGCCTCGATGATAGTATTCCAGTTCTTTTGCTATTTTATGACGTTTATTGATCTCAGAATCCAGATGAAAGGGATCAAATAAGGTGATAGTTATAATATGGAAGAGGATATAACCCAATAACAAGTACATTACGATTCGAAATTCTTTTAGTCGCTTCTCCATGATGAACTCACCGTAACTGGCTTGGTGGTTCTGTACTGAGGGCTTCTGCCGTTGGCGTGATAAAACGCAGCAGGGTTACTCCTTTCTTTCCTCCATCTTCTACATATACCTGATAAAAAGCATAATCTTCAAAGGTGTCAGGCAGTTCTAATCCTAATTTCTCTTCAGCCAGATATTTAAGATTCGCCCGGCTGATCTGCTCATTATGAGTTGATAATAACTCATAATGTCTGGTTAATGATAATTCATAACTCTTATCGAGTTGATCGGTATCCTCATTTGTTCTGAGTATTGTATCCATATTTAAAAAATAACTGAGTACATAGGCAAAGAAAACCAGGATAAATAAAACAAATAATTTTCTACTCATAATCTCCCCCTGAAATTAAATTCGAGTAGCACTACGGAGCCGCGCTGATCTTGCTCTATTATTATCTTTATCATCAGCGGCTGGCGTAAGATCGGGATTAATAATTAATCTTTGCTGCTTTGAGCACAAACACCGGGGAAACGATACTGGACAAACACATGATAATTGTTCATATAGGAAGTATTTCTTAGTAATACGATCTTCCAAACTATTATATGTGATCACTACTATCCTGCCCTCTGGGTTCAAGATGTTAACTGCATCTTTTAAGGCTGTTCTCAGGGTTTCAAGCTCTTGATTGACGAAAATTCGCAAGGCTTGAAAAATACGTGTCCTTGCCTTGATCTTTAGCTTGGACATGGTTGCCCGGTCTATTATCTCGGCTAATTCCCCGGTTGTAGCCAGCCTTTGTTCCTGGCGATATTTACAGATTGCTGCCGCTATCCGGCTGCTCTCTCGTTCCTCTCCTAATTCCCGGAATATCCGGACTAATTCTTCTTTGCTATAGTCATTTACCACTATTTCGGCAGTAAGTTCTCCAGACTGATTCATTCGCATGTCAAGTCTGCCGTCTCTCATATAGCTAAAACCTCTTACGTCTGTATCAATTTGATGACTTGATACACCAAGATCAAATAAGATAGAGTCTATCTTTTTTACTCTCTCTAATGACAGCCTTGTCCTCAGATTTGCGAAATTATCATTTATTATCTTAAATCTGTCGCCATACTGCTCGCTTAAAAAGCGGCAATGCTGCACGGCGTCAGGGTCCTGATCAAAACTGTACAGCTTCACGCCTGGCTCTCGCTCCAGTATTGCCTGCGAATGTGAGCCTCCACCCAGGGTGCAATCCACTGCTATCCCTCCGGGTTTAAGGTTCATCGCCTTTATACTTTCATTCAACAATACTGGTATGTGATACGGGTGCATAACCAAGCTTATCCTCTGAAACAATTGCCGTTTTATCTTTAATTGTCTCGTTAAATATTAGATCATAATTCTCAAGGGTAAATACCTGCAAATACTCTTTAGTTCCCATCACTTTCACTCTTGCGGCTTCATCCAGAAATTTATAGTGCATAGCTGCAATTTTCAATCTATGAGATTTATCAAGCTTAGAAGGAGGTGCTCCAAACATCTCCTGATGGTGGATTTGCTGCAGTAACCTGGGATCTCTGAATTTATGGAGCCTATCCATATAATTTGTCCAGGCATCAACGGGAAATATCAATATCCGTCTATCTCCAATAGTTACGAATAATCTGGGGTCGTCTAATTTGCTGATTATCAGAGCAAATTGCTGGGGTATGAAAAAATGACTATCGCTCAATGCCATCTCTTGAGTTCCAAGCAGGTCATGTGCAATTTTCATTTTTTCTCCCTTCTATTTTGACTTAATTTCACTGCCAAAATTCACATTCTGACTCATTACTGTCAAATATATTTTTCTTACTAATTATTATTAAAGATATTAGGACTGCAGGTAAGTTGATGTAACCTCCCTCATAGTCAGCTATCTATTATCCTCGGTACTTTATTTGATCAGTAAATTTTTTTTTTCTTAACTCAATTTCTGATTCAAGCCCTTATTTTTCAATCCAGTTGATATACCTTTCAACTTACTGAGTTGCTCCAGAATTTCTCCCTTTCAGGCTAATCCTGTATCATCAGGCTGGTGAACAGTGGACAAAGTGGACGCAGTGGACTTAGAGGACGCAGTGGACGGATTGTATCCAGACCATCCCTGGTCTGGGTTTACATTAAACAGAATTGCAGGCAGAAAAATAGTGAGAGATGAGAATAATTAGTCAGTCCAAAAGATAAAATATAGTAGAACTAATGTACCGATAAGGGAGTGTAACATCACAAATTGAGCTTTAAAGCCACAGGGAGTCCACTCTATTGCCACTTTAAGAAACGGTTGATATATATTTACCGATGTTATTCTTTCATATTGCAGGCATTTATGTAGCTAAGAATGCGATTATATCTGAAATCAATAGAAAAAAGGGCTTATGAAAACTAAAACTTTGAGAAATAGGACAGGTGTTTTCTGCTTGTTTTAGCTAAGTCAGGATGATCGTATCTGCGCCCCACCTGCGAGTACACTGGCGGTGCACATCTACTTGCCTGGAAGAGTGAATGGGAAAACAAGTGAGAAGTTTGAGGGAAATGTAATGTAAGAATTATCAACGACTAAAACCACGAAATAACACGAGAGAATGTAATGTAAGATTTTTTAACCAGTAGAGTAGAGACAGGCTTCAAGTATTCTATCCACCTGTCCCCCTCATCAAACCGTGCATGCGGTTTTCCCGCACACGGCTTTCCGACAAAGTTCATTCCAAGCATTCACAGTTTCATCAGTCGAATCTG
>JAIPGP010000141.1 GCA_021735645.1 Candidatus Cloacimonadota bacterium | reverse complement strand
GATAAGTAACTTTATAACAGATACTTATAAGCGTACTAACTTGAACTGAAATTGCCAGAAAACAATAATTGTGCATTATTATTGATATTATTCAGCATAAGTTATTGAAAAGGAGTGCCTGAAAGTGAACAGTATCCCATCGGCTGAATAATAATTCAATAAAAAAAATATTGACAGCAATCAAAGCGTTTGTCTTTTTTTGCATTGAGAGAGTCAGGGAAAACATGTTTTTTAAACCAGAACACCTTTCCTCGACTATTATGGGTTACTTATCGGGTTCAAGTAAAGGGTAAGCAAAGTAAAAATTAACTTAATTTCGCAAGAAGGGTTATGTGTAAATTTATTATTTTTTTTAAAAAATTAAAATGGTGGAGGACGCCGATGAAAAATCGCATTCTTGTATTACTTATTTTTTTTCTGGTTATTTGCAATCTGTCAGGTATTGATGTTGACCATCGAGTTGTTATTGAGCTGAAGAACGAAGATGGTTCAGTACCTGCGGATGTAAATGTTGACTTTGAGCTCTGGCTAAATAATGACCGGGCAGCAGAAAACGTCTGGGATGAGACAGAAGTTACTGCGGATACATATCAGATAATCACCACAACTGCAGATCATGGATTATTTGACATTTCAGTAGCTAATTATTTTGACGGAGCTGATTATGGAGATGAGCTTCATATCTGGGCTCAGAACACAGACCTTACACAGGAAGGCATAATGACTGTTCAACTGGGTTATTCCACACCGCAGTCATTTTTGGACAGCAATGCTCTTGTGCTGATCAGCACGATCGTAACACATGCTTCCAATACTTCAAGTGCAGAAGACTATACTTTCAATGCCGGACGTGATAATGATGTTGACTGTACAGTAAGTGTTCTGTCACCTAGTGGAACGACAGGAGATATTACTGTAGGCTTGCTTGATGCCATTCCGTCAACAATTCCTAACAGTTCACAGGCAATTGATCTTAGTTTTTATTTCGATGTGAAAGATTTGAGTGCGGGAACAGGAACATTTGCGATTACTATCGATTGGGATACAGGAGATGTTGATCTGGAGAGCAGTTCGGATCCGGATCTATTTATCAGTGAGGATGGATTGAAATGGATCAATACGGATAATTATGCCAATGGTACCAGCAATTTCAGTTGGTCAGCCGGCAGCGTTTCATTTGAAATTGATCATATTCCGCATTCGATTGTTTTCGGTGACGGGAATGGCACTTATACCGAAACCACTCCCTCGATCCCGGCTGGACAAACAATTACACTTGATGGTTCTGATCTGACTCTTGACTGGGTTAAAGCTGAGCTTCCGGGAGCAACTTATACTATCGAGACCAATACTTCAGCTTATGCCGGCAGCGGCTGGACAAATGTCAGCGGGACAATCGGTACCAGCGGAAATAGAAAGAACCTCGTCATTACTCAACCGGGTGATGATTACCGTTTTTACCGCGTAAAAGCAGCCAATAATTCCGGACAGTCTTCCAACTGGTGCACCGTTTTTGGTATCAGGAAATACACCCTTGTTTCGGGCTGGAATATGATCGGGTATCCTCTGGGAGCAGACGGGCTTCAGATCAAAAAACTCTATAGTGACGGGATTGGAGGAAACACATATTATGGAGATATAACAAATATCGCCACCAATAATGCAGTTAAAAAGTGGAACAAGACAACTCAAAGCTGGACAACATACAGTAATACTTCCTCAACAACTATTTCTAAGGGTGATATCCTGATGGTCAATACGACCGGTGCAGCCACCTGGTATTCAACCGGAATTGTTGCTACAGGCAGCACCCCATATCAATATACGCTTAGCTACCAGAGCGCCATTTCCGGTTACAATGCTGTGCTTTTGCCTCCAAGTCAAACCAGCATGACCACCACAGCAGCTCTTTATGATGCAATCTTTGGTACATCTAATCCCACCGCTTATAGTAGAACTATTTCCTGGTATGATGCTGCTAATGGGGGATATATCACCTACGATGATGGGCCACTTGAGAATGATGAAGCTTTTGACAGTGCCATCAAGATTGGTGTACCTCTCCTAATTCATGTCAAACCTGGTGATACTATAACCTGGCCACAATAAGGAGGGAAAAATGAAAACAATATTAATTATTGCTCTAATACTGCTTTGTAGCCTGCTATCTGCTTTTAATGATCCTAAACTGGTCGGGATATACGTTAGGGACCTTGATGGTTCTGCTTTCCCGGATGAAGATTTAACATTTACCTGCTATGTTGATGGAAGACCGGGTGAAGTATTAACTGAATCTTCTACCGGATGTGGATATAAAGAAATCAGCAGTACATTAGGTTTGTGCTACGTAAATCTTGCCGCCTTCACCACTACTTGGGCAGAAGAAGATATTTTAATGTGGGAAGTATTTGATGACGCCGTTTCCAAGGGTACAGTGAATCAAACGATCGATAGTGATGATGGCGTGAGCCAGTATGATACCAATTACTGGGGAGGAGCATTTCTTCCGGTAACACTGTCTTCTTTTACTGCTGTATATCAGGGCGGTTCACCTGTTTTACAATGGGTTACCCAGAGTGAGATAAATAATGCCGGCTGGAACATCTTTCGTTCCGAATCGGAAGATATGTCTATGAGTATGCTGGTAAATCCGGAATTGATTTCCGGTGCCGGAACATCTACCCAGCCACAATCATATATTTATGCGGATGAAGTAGAGGTCGAACCTGGTAATACTTATTATTATCAACTGGAAAGTATCGATTTTACGGCGAGTACTGAGCATTTTGGACCCATCAGTATTCTGATTCCGCTGGATGATGGAGGTCAATCACCGGAAATTCCTATCGTTTATGGATTACAGTTTAATTATCCCAATCCATTTAATCCAGATACAAAAATCAGCTTTATCCCTGAACAGGAAGGTAAAGTAACTATAAATATATTGAATATCAAAGGACAAAAGATCAAGAGTCTTTATAATGATACTATCACTGCAGATCAAATTGGCGTTATACAATCGCATATCTGGGACGGTTCTAATGATCAGGGTAGATATGTTAGCTCAGGTATATATTTCTATAAATACGAATCTCCATTACGTTCTCAAATGAGAAAAATGTTATTAATTAAATAGTTAAGGAGGAATGATGAGAAAACTATTTGTTTTATTGCTGTTAGTTTTAATGGCAGGATGTTTATTTTCTGCTACAATTGATGTGAGTAAGCCAATTAAGATAACCAGTGACACAGATTATGACAGAGGTAATGATATTACTTACGGGAATGGTTATTACTGGTTAGCTTATGGGAAATCCACCACCTGTGCAACTGAATATGATCAGGTATATGGTAATGGTAATCCGGATCATAATAATTACCATACCTATTACAAAAAGGCTTCCTCAATTGCGGGATTAGCAAGTGCCACAGAAATGGAATTGCTATATGATGGCGATCCAGCGGTTAATATGTCTTCGTATGGTGAATCTTGGATTGAATATTTTGATAACAAAATATTTATTGTTCTATCGGAATATGATACGAATAATGGAAAGAACATCAAATTATTCTGGACGGGCGATGGTGGAACGACCTGGAACAAAGTCGATAATATCGTTAATGCAACTGCTCAGCATTGTGATATTGAAGTATTCAATAATGAGCTATATATGGCTTGGGGCGCAAATATTTGCCACGTTAGTGATCCAACAAGTATCGCTGCCTGGACAACTGCCGTAGCTAATAAATATACTCTTCCATCATCTTCCGGCACAGCCAGGTTCTTTGCTGATAAAACTGATCCCAGTCCTGCTAACCATATGCTTTATCTGGCTTGTTTAAATAACGCCTGGAATGGTGGTTTGGTTTATACTTACACTTTAGCTACAGATAGCTGGGATGCAGGTAACACAATTGAATATGCGGCATACGATCCGGTACTGACAAAATATGAAGGAAATTTTATTTATCTTCAGGCACCCTGGATTACTCCTCATCAGTCATATCTTTATGCTTATACTGCCGATGTAGATGAATTCATCGAAGAGAATTTCAGATTATTCGATGAATCTGCCTATAACGTTGGAGAACCAGTCAGTGATAACGATTACGACTGGGTATGTATGTGGGGACAGGGAATAGTAGATCTCTATGGAGGTTCTCCTTCAGAACACACTGTTGTTTTTTATAGCAGTGAAAGGAATGATGTGGATCCGTCTCTTCCAAGAAATGCTGATATTTACTGTGTTGAGATGGACTGGGACTTAGGTAATAACCATTATACTTACATCAATTCAGCGTTGTACGGAGCAATTTGTGATATGGAAACGATAACAGTTCCCTTTGATCCGGCAGCCGATGGAGACGTTATCAATGTCATCTCCGGCACTTATGCAGAAAATGTTGTAATTGCTGAAAATCTAACTCTGCAGGGAAATATGAGTGCTGTTATTGATCCGGCTTCCGGAGTTGCTGTTACTGTTGATGGTGCCTATACTGTGGCGATTTCTGACTTCTGCATTATGGACGGATTAACAAATAATGGTGGAACTGTAGATGCCAGATATAATTACTGGGGAAGCGCCGATGGTCCTGGCTCTGCAATTGTAAATAATTCTCGAGGTACAGTTGATTATGTTCCCTGGTACACAGATTCCGAAATGACTACTTTGGGTTATCCGGCGCCGGAAGCATCACTCAGTTATGATGGCGCTGATGCCACAATAACCTGGGCTGGGCTCAATGATGTTGGAGTAACCTACAAAGTATATTACACTTCTGATCCCAGCGCCACTTTCCCGGGAAGCTGGACGGATGCTGGTGTGCAGACAAGTCCTTATGTTGATGCTACAACTGATGGTTATAAATTCTATGCCGTTGTTGCAGTTGCCAGTGGAACGGAATGGACTGACGGTGCTGCTAAACTGGGATATTTTACCCAGGTAATGAATAAACTCGATGGCAGTCAAGGTTATAACTTTATTTCTCTTTGCCTGGATTATGGTTATGAAGATGTTTCCGACCTGGGTCTTGCCCTCGGTTTAGGTGCTGGAGAAACAATTACTCTCTGGGATGCTGCTAATCAAGCCTGGCTGACCTGCACATACAACGGCAGCATCTGGGACCAGGATTTTGAACTGACAACCGGAATGGCTGTTCTGGTAGAAGTTGCGAGTGATAAGACAGCTTATCTCACAGGCTCTATCCCTGATACCTGGGCAACATTTGACTTCATTACGACAGCCACTACAGATATGAATATAATTTATCTTCCTCTGAATTTAGGCAGTTTAGCTGATCTGGAAGATGTTGGCTCTGATATCGGTATTGCAAACTGTAATTCCATCAGTCTCTGGAATGCTGATCTACAGGGCTGGACAACTTCCAGTTATCTGGAAGACTGGTCTTACTGGCTGAACGGCAGTCTGGAAGTTGAGATTGGACAGGTTATGATGATCGGAGCTTTGCAGAATTTCAACTGGCCAGAATAAAGTGAATATCTGAAAAATGGTTGAAAACTTAAAAAGGAGTAAACTATGAAGAAAACAATAGTATTAGTACTAAGCATATTACTCTCCACTGCCCTTTTTGCAGGTATTCCTCATCCGGTATTTGTAGAGTATGAAGTGGAGCCGGTAAGTTTTGGAGCGTATCTGGCAACAGATACTTATATGGAAAATGTTTTGTGGGACACATCAGTAGGCTGCGGGATTCTAACAGATCCCGATCCCCATCTGATCATGGTGG
>JAIPGP010000037.1 GCA_021735645.1 Candidatus Cloacimonadota bacterium | reverse complement strand
GGTTGCACCCATGGCTATTATAATGATACCCTTTCAGGGTAAAAATAAATTGCATAATATATTTACCTGTAAATCTATTATTATCTAAGTGTTATAAGTAAATAATATTTAAAAAACAGGGGGATGCCAGTTTTCATGAGTAAATCTGGCATCCCCCTGTTTTTTAAGAATGCTGATATAAGTATCTCTCTAATATATAAATTTTTGGGTGTGTTTATGAAAGCTAATTACCTACTCTCATTGATACTAGCTTTCAAGCTGGTAGATAGCGAAATAGAATCTGGTGCAGTGGCTTCAGCCACTTCGGATAAATATGATTACCAGAATGTTTTCATTTGTAAATAACTCTAACTTATATAGAAGTCACTGAAGTGATTGCCCATCTTTCGCACATTATAACGACCCCAAATAATTTGGGGGTTAATTTAGAATGGTCTCCTGCAGCTTTAAGTGAGCTACAATGAAATCAATTTCAGGAGAATGTCAAAAAAGATATGAAAACTGGCATCCCCTGTTTTTTTTGTTTTCATAGCAGGAATTTTAATGATAATTGACCAGTTAAGTAGGACTTGCACCGCTGGCGGTACTCCGAAAGTTCATCCTTCGCTTACGCTGCACAAGGCTACGGCGTGATCTTCGAAGGGCGAGAACTACGACCAATCAACTAATCTATTCAAAATTTCAACCTGAGAAATACATCATGCTGGAATCTGCTGAAAATGGTCGTCATCTGCGCCCCACTTGGAAATACCCAGCGGTGCACGTATGACTTAGCTACAGAAATTGTTTTAATTCCGGGGAAATGCAAAAAAAGATATAAAAATTCTTGACAGAAAAAATGGGGAAAGTCAACTTTTATAAGTATGAATAAGTAGTTAATAGGGAGTATATTATAAAGGGGGAACTTGAATGAAAACACGAGTAATTTTTATTGTAGCACTTTTATTTACATTAGCAATTTTTCTGTGGGGTGACAATCAAATTATGATGCAATCGACCACAGATCAGGCATTAACCCATCAACGCAGTAGTAGTCGCGAGATTACTACAATTTATGAAGAGGATTTCGAGAATGGAGCAACAGATTGGGTGCATTATGATGAGACTGCACCTTCTGACTGGAATGAAGCATGGCATTTAAGTGATGTTGGGGCTTATTCAGGTAATTCCTGGTGGATGGGTGACGAGGATTTGGGAGGATATACAAGTCATCGTTATCTGGTGCTTGATACTCCGGTATTAACCTTATCAGGAGCACCAGAGCTGAATTTCATGTTAAATTTGAATTGTGAAGATGTGGGAGGCACTCCCCCTTATGATGCCTGGGATGGTGCAAATGTGCGGATCTCAACAGATGGCGGTATCACCTGGGAAGTGATAGCAGGTTCACCGGCATATAATGGAACGGGTTTTTATTCCTTTGGTTATGAATTTAATGAAGGAGAAGGCATTCCCGGCTGGGGAGGCACGGAATTGATTCACAACTGGTCAGCGGCAAGTTTTAATTTAGCGGCTTATGCTGGACAGGAAGTGAAGATAAGATTTGCCTTTGCCAGTGATCCTGCGTATGATACAGCAGATGATCCAGGAATGTTTGGATTTAAAGTAGATAATATAGTGATAGATACATCGACCGGCACTTTTGAGAGTGATGGAGATGGAGCAGCGGGAGATGCTTTAATGGTGCCTGGCTATGGTGGAGAGACGGCTGGTGATTTGTGGCACGTATATGAAGATGCTGCTGCGCCGAGTCCAACACATGGTATGGGTTGTTTTGATGATGGCACAAATACTTATGTACAAGGTATGAGTGATTTTATCATATCTCCTGAAATCCAGTTACCGGAAGAAGGAGAATTGAGCTGGGACATTGGTTGTATAACAATGCTTGATGAGGGAACTTTCCCGGATTGCGATTATATTCATGTGGAAGTTCGTTCTCAGATACCAGGTGAGCCCTGGTTAGCCTGGACTTCAATATCTAATCCGCTCTACGATCCTGCTGGTAACAACTATGTATTTACAGGTTCAATCACGGAATGGGATACTTTTGTGAATGGCTGGGGCATACAATATGGAGATATTTCAATGCTGGCAGGCAGAATGGTTCAATTCAGGTTTGGTCTTCATACGAATGTAACCGATGAAGTAGTTCCAGGTGGATTTCGGTTAGACGATTTTTATATTCAGCAGGAATTTTTTCAGGGACCAGGACCGCAGAATCTGGTAGCAGAAGCTGCTGGAGGAGAGGTGAATCTGAGCTGGGATCCGATCATAGAAGGTGGCAGCGAGGGCTGGATAAACTGGGATGATGGATTGAATGATAACAGTATAGGTTTAACTGATGGTGGCACATTATGGGCAGCGGCGCGTTTTGATGAGCTGGACATGATGCCATATGTGGGTGGTGAGATCACGCAGATGGAAGTGTATATAGCAGAGATGCCGGATGAGATGATATTGCATGTGTGGAGTGGTAATCTGGGAGATACAGAACTAATGAGCCAGACTTATGTACCGCAGGCAGATGCCTGGAATACAATAGACCTGGCAACACCAGTATTGATAGAAAGCATGACAGAGTACTGGATCGGTTATGAGGTAACAAATGATGATACAGCTCACAGTGCAGGAACAGATATAGGACCTGCTGTGCAGGGCAAGGGTGATTTTATAGCTACAGACCCGGGAGCCTGGAACGAATTATATGTCTATGACCTGGATTATAACTGGAATATTCATGCTTATGTAGAAGCAGAAGGCAGGAATCTGCCCTTATTTGCCGGCAGCAGAGAAGAGCGGGAAGTGAATGGTTATAATATCTGGCGTTCGGATGTAAGTGGAGAAGCTTACGAATTGGTTGGCAATGTTCCACAGGATGATAATCCGACCTATGTAGATGATGAAGCAATTGCCGGTGAGTGGAATTATTATGTAGTGACAGCAATATATGATGGAGTAGATGGAGAATTCAGTAATGAGGCATCAGTATTTGTAATGAATAATGATATGCTGGAACTGGGTTATGATGATGGAAGTGCGGAAGCTGGCCTGAATGTGGGTATTGCCCAGAATATGGCAGTAAAGTTTGAACCCAGCTATACTCATGGCAGTTGTGTGCTTACACATGTGCGATTTTTTATTGAGAGTTTAAATACCGGTCAGTATGTGATACGTGTATTTGATGATAGTGGGGCAGGTGGAATGCCGGGAGCAGCATATCTTGTTCAATTTGTGGTAACAGGTGGAGATCTGACAGCAGGCTGGAATACGGTAGCAATACCGGCAGCGAATCTGGAAGATGTAACCTTTGAGAGCGGAGCTTATTATGTATCGATATTTGAGATGGCAAACAGCAGCGCCTTAGGAAAAGATACAGACAGTGTAGAAGGTAATAGTTACATGACAGCGAATGGCAACTGGCAGGCAGTGACAGATGGTAATCTGATGATACGGTCTTATTTGTATTATCCGGCAGGATTAGGAACTTATGGAGATGTGGACAGCAATGGGGTGATAGATGCCTATGATGCTTCACTGGTATTGATGTTCGCTGTAAGTATGCCTACACCAGTGGATCCATTCCCGGAAGATCTGGGTGATGTAGATGGAAATGGTTACGTGGAAGCTTATGATGCTGCTTTGATCCTGCAATATGTAGTGGGAATAATCAATGAATTCCCGGTAGAGAACAGGATTAGTGATATTCCATTTGCCGAACTGGGATATTATTTTGCTGGAAACGATTTAGTGATCACAGCGATTGGCGAATTATATTCAGCCAGTTTTGAATTCCCTTTTAAGCTGGAGACAGAGAAACTGGAGATCAGTAATGAATTCCTGACAGCAGTGTGGAAAGATAAAGTTGCTATAGCTTCAGCAATACCAGTGACTGGAGATATCCTGCGAATTTATGTGGGAGAGAAGCGTGAAGAGAATCTGCTTATTTACACAACAGCTAACAGCGTCAAGGGTGAATTGATGACGGGTGCACCGGAAGCTGTGAGTGGAATCAGATCAATCTATCCTAATCCCTTTAATCCCGAAACTACAGTAAGCTATACACTGGGGACAGACAGTCAGGTGACAATTGATGTATATAACTGCAAAGGGCAGAAAGTTGAGACGCTGCTGAATGCAAGACAGAGTGCTGGAGATCAGGCAGTTGTATGGTCAGCAGCAGGAAAAGCAAGTGGTATATACTTTATACGTCTGAATGTAAACGGCAAGAGTGAGCAGCAGAAGGTTTTAATGATCAAATAGTATTAATGACATTGCTTTAAAAAGCAAGTGATATAAACGGGCAGGAGTCAATTCTGCCCGTTTTTATATACAGGAGAAAAATTCTTTGAGCAGCTATTTCAGCAGATAAAGAATTGGAGAAGCGACAATCAGACAAAAGGATACAAAACACATTAAATATTAATTGCCTAAATAATGTAGAGAAAGAGTAAAATATATTGACAGATTTGGGCAAATTACTGTAATTTCATTAATAGAGTATTTTTTGGGAGAAAAATCGAAATAAATAAAATGATAGAGGAGCTATTATGAAGCGAATACTAGTAGTATTTTTGGGATTATTTTTTTTAAGTGGTTTGTTATCTGGTGAAGTACCAGAGTGGGAACCTATCAGCGGCACCGAATACAATATGGTAATATTTAATACCGTAACAGTTAATGGCGAAAATTTCACAGATGAAGGAAGTAACATGCTGGCGGCGTTTGGACCGGGAGGAGAGGACGATTGCCGGGCATTAGCAGGATTTGTTCCGGGACCAAATGTCTGGAACATGACAGCTGTATCCACAGTAACTGCTGGAGAGGACTTAAGTTTTAAGGTATATCTGGCAAATTCAGATATAGTTATAGATTGCCAGGAGAGTATTCCATTTGTGAATAATACAACGGTGGGTGGAGTTGATGATCCATTTGGTTTAAGTGCCATATATTCATTTAATCATTTACCGGAAATAGTTTTACCGGAAGAGTTTTCAGGCAATGAAGATCAGAGTATCTTAGAGGATTTCAGCAGTTATATAAATGATCCTGATGAAGAAGATGATTTGATCTTATCTTGTGAGAACAGTGAGCATCTTACAGTGGAAATCACCGGGATGCTGGTGAGTATTACACCGGATGCAAACTGGAATGGAACTGAAACATTAACCTTTGCAGTTGATGATCAGGTGAGTGGTGAAGCCGAAGCTGATGTGGAAATAGTTATCTTACCTGTGAATGATGCTCCTGAGTTTAATTTACCAGTGGGACTGAGTTTCAATGAAGATGAAGGTTATGAGCTTGATATCACAGACATGATCTGGGATGTGGATGGTGATGATTTGAACATTCTGGCAACAGGAGATAATATCTGTATCGATGTTCTTGATGGAATAGCCACATTCAGCAGCACACCGGACTGGTCTGGTATTGAAAATGTAACTTTTTTTGCCGATGACGGAGTATATAGAGAAATGTCAATGGCAGTTGTTGAAGTAGTGGTGACAGCAGTAAATGATGCTCCTGTAATTGTTGGTTATTTGCCTGAAACTACGGAAATCGAATTTGTGGAATCAGGCAGTGTAGATTTTTCAATTGAGGGAGAGGATATAGATAGTGAGATATCATATCAATGGCTGGTAAATGAAATTGAAACAGGTACTGGAATGGAACTATATTATGAATTTACCGAAGTTGGCAGTTACACTGTAGAAGCTGTAGTAAGTGATGAAGAATTCAGTATTTCTCAGTTATGGACAGTAGAAATAATGGAAGATCCCGGATTGTATCCTCGTCCCTGGGAAGTTGTCAATTACACAAATTCCACAGTTGCCTATTGCGAAGTGACCATAGATGGAGCAGCAGCAGCAGATGATGATGAAGTAGGAGCTTTTGTGGGAGATGAATGTCGAGGAGTTGGAAATATTGTAGTTAATAACGATATTACTGTATCAACCATGAATATACAGGGCGAGACACTAGAAATGATAACTTTTACAGTATATGATGCTTCAGCCGACATAGTCTATGTGAGTGATTTTACTGTGTTGAGCAATCCAGGAGGAGATATTGGCTATCCGCCAGATTTGCTGCCAGTAGAGATATTGACAAATCATCCTCCGATGATTGAACTACCCCAGGAAATATCCTTGCAGGAAGATACTGCCGAAGTATTTGATTTCAGTTATTATGTTAGTGATCCTGATGAAGATGAACTGACATTAACCTGCGATCATGAAGGTAATCTGGATGTTGCTGTCGATGGATTTAATGTAACAATTACTCCAGACGCAAACTGGTTTGGTGATGAGTTAGTGATATTCAGAGTAAGTGACGATAGTGGTAGACTGATAGCTGAGGACAGTGTAAACATTGTCGTATTCAGTGTAAATGATCTTCCATATTTGATCTCACCTTTGACTATTCAATTCAATGAGAATTCGAATTATTATTTCCAGGTCGAAGCTGGTGATGTTGAAAGCAGCGAGATAGGAATTTCAGTGACTGGAGGGAATAATTTTAATATCAATTTAATGCCTGCTGGAGTATATTCTTTAACGAATATGGCTAACTGGTATGGAGAAGATAACCTGACAGTTGTGCTGACTGACAGCGATGGTGGGATCACGGAAGCCGATATTTCTGTGACTGTTTTACATGTTAATCATGCACCCCAGGGTAACCATGTCTTACTAAATCTAAACGTGAATGAGTATGTCAGCCTAGATCTAGATGATTATTTTACAGATCCTGATGGAGATGAATTAACTTATAATATAACCTCGCAATATGAGCATCTAGAAGTTGAATTGAGTGGTAGTATTATAGAAATAATACCTTTGGAAGCCAGTTCTTATCACCAATGTATTATTTTAAATATAGAAGATCCAGGTGGATTAAGTTTAACCAAAGGTATAATATTATCAGTTAGAGAAGTAAACGAGCCACCAACTGCTTTTATCAATACCAATAACATTGTAGATGTCCAGGAAGATACTCCGGAAGCAATTCAGCTTTATGCAGTTGATGACTATACTTCAATTGCTGATATGGAATTTGAAATAGTAATTCAGCCTCAGCATGGCATATTTGAATTTATTAACAATAGAAGAATATCTTATCTAATAGAGGAAAATTATGAGGGAACAGATAACTTTGCAGTGGTTGCTATTGATGAAGAAGGTGCTGTTTCTGATACCGTAAATTGCGATATTTATATACATTCAGTAAATGATGCACCTGAAGTTGAGCCAGTCGTAAATATATGGATAGATTCAGATATATTGGAATACGACTTTTCGGGGAATATCAGTGATGAGGAAACTCCTACCGAAGACCTTGTATTTTATCCTGTTCACACCTCGGGAGATGACTATGTAGCTGTCAGTGGCATACCATATACTGTGTCTGGAACAACGATAACATATATAATGCCAGAAAATAGGATTTCTGACATTATTTTATTTAGAATATTAGATGAAGAAAATGAGGCGAGTACTCCGGAAGTCGTCTGGGTCTATAGAGCAGGTAATGAAAATACCGGATTAAGATTTGCACCATTAGCAATAGATGGAGAATTTAATCTTAATTATGGAGGATCAACAGATGTTGATTTTTCAGGAATTGATATTACCGAACCATATGAACAGCTAGGGATTGAGATCACATCCGATCTTCAATACGGCGTACTGGATGATTTTGCCTTTCTGGAATATAATGAGCCCTTAACAACCTATCTGGGAAGTTATACTCCTACAGTAAATGAAGATGTCACAGAGATAATAAATTTCAGAGTTTTTGGCAATGATGGAGAAGATTTTGGAACAATCACGATCAATATCACGGCAGGCGATATAGCACCTGAGATAGAAGAAATAAGTGATTTTGAACTGCTGGAAGATACTAGTGATTCTTTTATTATAAACTACACAAATCCTGATGAGGCAATGAATCTTGATTTCTGGTCAATCAGCAGCCTCCCGGATGTTAATTCAATGTTTAGTTTCGGGGAATTGACTGATACTACTCTTGAAGTAGTAGTAAATCCTGAGGCTGATTACTTTGGCACATCATTTGTGGAGTTGACTTGTACGGATGGAAACGGTTTAAGTGACAGCCAGGGTTTCATTTTAACAGTAATAAATGATAATGATGCTCCGGAAATAAATTTACCAGATGAATTTAGTCTGGCAGAAGATAGTCAATTGCAGGAATCTTTCTTGGGTTATATAATTGACATCGATCCTGATAGTTTGAGTTTATCGGTATCTATAGCAGGACATTTATCAATTGAGATCACCCAGATTCTGGTTAATATTACACCCGATGCGGACTGGAATGGTGAGGAAATGGTTACCTTTACAGTAAATGACAATCAGGGAAGAGCTATTGCCAGTGATGATGTAAATATCATTGTAACACCAGTAAATGATGATCCCCAGATTGACCTACCAGCTTCGATTACTCTTATGGAAGACGTTCCTGAAGTAATTGATTTTACACCTTATCTAACTGATATTGATGGAGATGTATTGGAAATAATACCTTTTGCTGATCCATTTATTATGATCTCCATTGAAGGATATGATGTAACTCTCACACCGGTCGCAAACTGGTCTGGGATCACTGATCTGGGATTTCTAGTGACTGATAATATGGGTGGAGACTCAGGCTTTGGTGCAACGGAAGTAACCGTGATTGAAGTGAATGATGCGCCAGTGATAGAATTGCCAGATGTTATAGAAATTGCAGAAGATAGCAGTGAGATGATAGATTTTAGTGCTTATGTTTCTGATCTTGAAAGTGATAATTTAACACTTTCCGTAACCGGGAATGTAGAAGTACAGGTAGACATTGACGATCTGGAAGTTACCTTCACACCTAGTGAGAATTATTATGGTACTGAAATGCTGACATTTTCAGTTGATGATAACCAGGGAAGATTGATGGCATCAGATACAGTAACTTTAGATATTACAGCAGTAAATGATGCACCTGTTATCGAGTCATTTGAACCATCTGAGCAGAATATTTCCGGGGAACTGAATGACGAGATCACATTCAATGTTACCGCTACCGATATTGACAGTGAATTAGAGTATCAATGGCTTATTGATGATATTGATCAGAATAACCCTGAAGATAATCTTACAATGATCTTTGACGAACCTGGAGTATTTATAGTTCGAGTAGATGTAAGTGACGGTGATAATAGCTTATTTGTAGTCTGGCAGGTAACAATAGCCTCGCCTGAGAATTATAATCGTCCCTGGGTGCCGGTTATTTACACAAATTCCACTGTAGCCTATTGTGAAGTGCTGATCGATGGAGAAGCGGCAGCAATAGATGATGAAGTGGGAGCATTTGTAAATTATGAATGCCGGGGAGTCGGAGAAGTATTTTTTGATGGTGAGTATAGTTATGCAACAATGAACATTCAGGGTAATGCACCGGAAATAGTAAATTTTGCCATATATGATGCATCAGCAGATGAAGTATTGGTCAGTGAATTTACAGTGATGAGTAATCCTGGAGGAGATATTGGTTATCCACCAGATTATCTGCCGGTTTATATTGGAGAAATACCACATGTAGATTATGCCCGTCCCTGGGTACCTGTTATTTATACAAATTCTACTGTGGCATATTGCGAAGTTATGATCAATGGAGCAGCAGCAGCAGTAGGTGATGAAGTGGGAGCATTTGTAAATCTCGAATGCCGCGGAGTTGGAGAAATATTTATTGAAAGAGAAGGCAGTTTTGCGACTATGAACATTCAGGGTATTGCAGCAGAGTTGGTAAATTTTGCTATATATGATGCCTCAGCCGATGAGGTTCTGTTAAGTGAATTTACCGTAATGAGTAATCCGGGTGGAGATATTGGTTATCCTCCTGATTATCTGCCGGTATATATAGGTGAAGTACCCCCGGGAGATTATGCACGACCCTGGGTACCTGTGATCTATACAAATTCCACAGTGGCTTATTGTGAAGTGATGATCAATGGCACGGCAGCAGATGATGATGATGAAGTGGGAGCCTTTGTTAATTATGAATGCCGTGGAGTTGGAGATGTATTTATCGATGGTGAACATAGCTATGCAACAATGAATATCCAGGGTAATACCCCTGAGCTGATAAATTTTGCTATCTATAATGCATCAGCCGATGAAGTGCTGGTGAGTGAATTTACAGCTATGAGCAATCCTGGTGGTGACATTGGTTATCCACCTGATCTTTTAGTGATTGAAGTAATAAACAACCATAATCCGGTGATAGATTTACCCGCTGTAATTGAACTGGATGAAGATACAGAACTGACAGTTGATTTCAGTGAATATATCACCGACGTGGATGAAGATGAAATTACTCTAAGCACTGATTATAGTGGTTTCCTGGATATATCAATAACAGGTTTATCAGTGATAGTGACACCTCAGGCAAACTGGAACGGACAGGCTTCGGTAACATTTACAGTCAGCGATAATCAGGATAGAGCAATCGCCGAGGACACAGTAATATTCCAGGTAAATCCGGTTAATGATCTGCCGTTCCTGGTTTCTCCACTTGCAATCACATTCAATGAAGACCAATCAAGTATTTTTACAATAACTACTGGAGATGTTGATAATGAGCAGGTGAGTGCAGAATTGAGCGTTGGAGATGAGCTTAATTTGACCTTATTGGCAAGTAATATTTATAGATTGAGAAGTTCTTCGGAAAACTGGAATGGCACAACCACACTTTGGGTGAACTTGAATGATAATGCCGGGGGAGAGGTTGATGTGGAAGTTCCTGTAACTGTTAATCCGGTAAATGATGCTCCGACTGGAGAATATACAATCGATCTTGAGACGGGAATTAATCAGGCAGTGACGATTGATCTAAATGATTATTTTAATGATTCTGATGGAGATGTGTTATCATATTCACTGGAAAATAACTATATCTATCACATGTCATACGAATTATCCGGAAGCGAATTAACCTTAACTCCTGCTGCAGGATTCACAGGACGTGCTATTGGAAGGTTCAGAGCAGCAGATCCAGCTGGATTATTTACAGTATCGGCTGTTTATATGCAGGTAATACCAGTTAATACTCCTCCTGTAGTAATCAATAATTCTACAGCTTATACATTAATGGAGGATCAAGCGAAAAGTATAGAATTACTGGTGATTGATGATAATGATACTTATGCAGATCTCACCTTTGAAATAACAAATCCGGCAATGCATGGCAGCGTAACTATAGAAGATGAATATTTGATCTATGAGCCAGAAGTAAATTATTTTGGAACTGATCAAGTGGAAATAGTAGTACATGATACTGATGGCGGTACATCAGTGCCGGCAGTGTTTAATTATATGGTCAGTCCTGTAAATGATCGTCCAGTAAGTATGAATAGAGAATTCATGATCACTGGTAACACGCTGGATTATGATCTTACAGAAGATATTTTTGATGTGGAAACAGCAAATGAACTTCTTACCTTTGATTCAATAATAACAGGTAGTGGAGACGAGCTTCTAAGTGTTTTTGATGTCGAATATACACTTTCTGACTGGAATCTGCATTATGAGATGCCAGAGAGCAGAGATGTAGATTTCATCTGTTACACGCTAAGTGATGCACAAGGTTATGTTTCCAGAGTTTACAATATCAGGATTTACAGGGAAGGTTCTGAAGGAATCGCAACACGGGTAGAACCTATGGCAATAAACGGAAATGTCTGGTTAGATTACGATATGAATATGGAGATTGATTTCAATGGTCTGGATCTTACAGAGCCAATGGAACAATTAAGTATTGAAATTACAACCGAACCCCAATATGGAGTATTAAGTAATTTTGGTTTCTTTGAATTTAACGAACCTCTCACGACCTATCTGGGAAATTATCAACCTACAGTGAATGAAGATATCACAGATGAAATAGGATTCAGGGTCTGGGGAGATGATGGCGAGGCATTCGGGACAATAAGCATCCATATTGCAGCGGTTAGCATAGCGCCGGAAATAGAAATGATTGCGGATTATGAAACTATGGAAGAGACAAGTGGAAGTCTTACAATAAATTATACTAATCCGGATGAAGATGCCAGCCTTGATCTCTGGTCAATTGTCAGTATTCCTGATATTAATGAGATGCTGAGTTTTGCAGAAATAACTGACACAACGCTGGAACTGGAAGTAAATCCATCCTTAGATTATTTTGGTACTTCACTGGTTGTGATCACATGCACTGATGGAGATGGATTAACAGATAGCGAAGGTTTTTATCTGACAATAATCAACGATAATGATGCTCCTGAGATTGATCTTCCCGAGATGATCAGTTTTAATGAAGATGAAGTTTATGAGGCATATTTTGGTATCTTTGTGAATGATGTTGATTTTGACAACTTAAGTTTAAGTTCAGAATTGGCAGAAAATATTCAGATAGATATTATTGACTTTATTGTTACCTTTACTCCTAATGAGGATTGGTTTGGCAGTGAAGTAGTAACATTTACTATTGATGATAATCAGGGCAGAGCGATAGCCAGCGATGATGTTATCATACAGGTTCTGGCAGTTAATGATGATCCTGAAATAAATTTACCTGTAGTGATCAACATGATGGAAGATATACCAGAAACCCGGGATTTCAGTCAATATATCTATGATGCAGATGGAGATGTTGTAGAAACAATCCCGTTTGCCAACAATAATATAATGATCGAAGTAGATGGTTATCTGGTAACTTTGACACCTTTAGCAAACTGGAGTGGTACTACAGATATAGCATTTTTAGCTGATGATAATCAAGGTGGTCAGTCTGCTTTTGGGGCAACACAGGTTATTGTGGCAGCAGTTAATGATGCTCCTGTAATGGATTTGCCGGCAAGTGTTCTGCTTGATGAAGATAGTAGCACAAGTATTGATCTATCTGATTATATATCAGATGTTGAAGGTGATGATCTTACCTTATCAGTGAGTGGAAATGTAGAAATAGCTGTTGAGATCGATGAATTGGCAGTAACTTTTATTCCAGCAGAAAATTATAATGGCAGTGAGTTAATGACTTTTGTGGTTGATGATAATCAAGGTCGTCTGATAACCACGGATGATATGGAAGTAATAGTATCACCAGTAAACGATGAGCCTGTGATAATTGGATATGAACCAGAAGATCAGGACATTGTGATCGATGTAGAGACTGAGATCAGTTTCAGTGTTAGCGCTTCTGATATTGATAGTGATTTGGAATATCAATGGTTCCTGAATGGTATTGATCAGAATAATCCCTCATCAGAACTCGCTATTAATTTCAGTCTGGCAGGAATTTACTCTGTTAGTGTAGAAATAAGTGATGAAGAGTATACGGAATCTGTAAGCTGGCAGGTAACATATAGCCTGCCAGAAGATTATTCCAGACCGTGGATACCAGTTATTTATACAAATTCCACTGTAGCTTACTGTGAAATATTAATCGAGAATGAGGTAGCTGCAGAAGGCGATGAAGTAGGTGCCTTTGTGAATTTTGAATGCCGTGGTGTTGGAGAAATATTTATTGATAGTGATCACAGCTATGCAACGATGAACATTCAGGGTAATGCATCAGAGCTGGTGAATTTCGCTGTTTATGATGCCTCTGCTGATGAAGTACTGCTAAGTGAATTTACCGCAATGAGCAATCCTGGTGGAGATATTGGTTATCCTCCTAACTATCTGCCGGTTCATATTGGTGGCGGCGTTCAGGGAGATTATGCCCGTCCGTGGGTACCTGTGATCTATACAAATTCCACAGTTGCTTATTGCCAGGTGATGATAGACGGTGAAAATGCTGCATCCGGCGATGAAGTAGGTGCTTTTGTGAATTATGAATGCCGTGGCGTTGGTGAAGTCTTTATGGAAAGAGAAGCCAGCTATGCAACTATGAATATTCAGGGTGAAATGCCGGAACTGGTGAATTTTGCTGTTTATGATGCCTCTGCTGATGAAGTGCTGCTAAGTGAGTTTACAGCAATGAGCAATCCAGGTGGAGATATTGGTTATCCTCCTAACTATCTGCCGGTTTATATCGGTGGTGGCGTTCAGGGAGATTATGCCCGACCGTGGGTACCTGTTATCTATACAAATTCCACTGTAGCTTATTGCCAGGTGATGATAGACGGTGAAAATGCTGCATCCGGTGATGAAGTAGGTGCTTTTGTGAATTATGAATGCCGTGGCGTTGGTGAAGTCTTTATGGAAAGAGAAGCCAGCTATGCTACTATGAATATTCAGGGTGAAATGCCGGAACTGGTGAATTATGCTGTTTATGATGCATCTGCTGATGAAGTACTACTAAGTGAATTTACCGCAATGAGCAACCCGGGTGGAGATATTGGTTATCCTCCTAACTATCTGCCGGTTTATATCGGTGGTGGAGTTCAGGGAGATTATGCCCGTCCGTGGGTACCTGTGATCTATACAAATTCCACTGTAGCATATTGCCAGGTGATGATAGACGGTGAAAACGCTGTTGCGGGTGATGAAGTAGGTGCTTTTGTGAATTATGAATGCCGTGGCGTTGGTGAAGTCTTTATGGAAAGAGAAGCCAGCTATGCTACTATGAACATTCAGGGTGAGATGCCTGAACTGGTGAATTTTGCTGTCTATGATGTTTCTGCTGATGAAGTTCTGATTAGTGAATTTACCGCAATGAGCAATCCGGGATATGATATAGGTTATCCTCCAGCTTATCTGCCGGTTTATGTCGGTGGCGTAGTACAGGGAGATTATGCCCGTCCGTGGGTACCAGTTATCTATACAAATTCCACTGTAGCTTATTGCCAGGTGATGATAGACGGTGAAAACGCTGCTTCCGGAGATGAAGTAGGTGCTTTTGTGAACTATGAATGCCGTGGCGTTGGTGAAGTCTTTATAGAAAGAGAAGCCAGTTATGCTACTATGAACATTCAGGGTGAATTGCCAGAACTGGTGAATTTTGCTGTTTATGATGCTTCTGCTGATGAAGTACTGATAAGTGAATTTACAGCGATGAGCAATCCGGGATATGATATAGGTTATCCTCCAGCTTATCTGCCGGTTTATGTCGGTGGAGTACAGGGAGATTATGCCCGTCCGTGGGTACCAGTTATCTATACAAATTCCACAGTTGCTTATTGCCAGGTGATGATAGACGGTGAAAATGCTGCATCCGGTGATGAAGTAGGAGCTTTTGTGAACTATGAATGTCGTGGTGTTGGTGAAGTCTTTATGGAAAGAGAAGCCAGCTATGCTACTATGAACATTCAGGGTGAAATGCCGGAACTGGTAAATTTTGCCGTTTATGATGCTTCTGCTGATGAAGTTCTGATTAGTGAATTTACCGCAATGAGCAATCCGGGATATGATATAGGTTATCCTCCAGCTTATCTGCCGGTTTATGTCGGTGGAGTACAGGGAGATTATGCCCGTCCGTGGGTACCAGTTATCTATACAAATTCCACAGTAGCTTATTGCCAGGTGATGATAGACGGTGAAAATGCTGTTTCCGGCGATGAAGTAGGTGCTTTTGTGAATTATGAATGCCGTGGCGTTGGTGAAGTCTTTATGGAAAGAGAAGCCAGTTATGCTACTATGAATATTCAGGGTGAAATGCCTGAACTGGTAAATTTTGCTGTCTATGATGTTTCTGCTGATGAAGTTCTGATTAGTGAATTTACTGCAATGAGCAATCCGGGATATGATATAGGTTATCCTCCAGCTTATCTGCCGGTTTATGTCGGTGGTGGAGTACAGGGAGATTATGCTCGTCCGTGGGTACCAGTTATCTATACAAATTCCACAGTAGCTTATTGCCAGGTGATGATAGACGGTGAAAATGCTGTTTCCGGCGATGAAGTAGGTGCTTTTGTGAACTATGAATGCCGTGGCGTAGGTGAAGTCTTTATGGAAAGAGAAGCCAGCTATGCTACTATGAATATTCAGGGTGAAATGCCTGAACTGGTAAATTTTGCTGTTTATGATGCATCTGCTGATGAAGTTCTGATTAGTGAATTTACCGCAATGAGCAATCCTGGATATGATATAGGTTATCCTCCAGCTTATCTGCCCGTTTATGTCGGTGGAGTACAGGGAGATTATGCTCGTCCGTGGGTACCTGTGATCTATACAAATTCCACTGTAGCTTATTGCCAGGTGATGATAGACGGTGAAAACGCTGCATCCGGCGATGAAGTAGGTGCTTTTGTAAATTATGAATGCCGTGGCGTTGGTGAAGTCTTTATGGAAAGAGAAGCCAGTTATGCTACTATGAACATTCAGGGTGAAATGCCAGAACTGGTGAATTTTGCCGTTTATGATGCTTCTGCTGATGAAGTTCTGATTAGTGAATTTACCGCAATGAGCAATCCTGGATATGATATAGGTTATCCTCCAGCTTATCTGCCGGTTTATGTAGGCAGCGGATTGCAAAGTGATTTCCCCAGACCCTGGAATCTGGTTATTTATCCAAACAGCACAGTAGCTTATTGCCAGGTGATTATGAACGGAATTCCAGCGTCAACTTCAGATGAAGTAGGAGTTTTTGTTCTTTCAGAGTGTAGAGGACTGGGAAACATTGTGCTTGATGAAGGCATGAGTTATTCAACAATTAATGTTCAGGGAGTGGAAGTAGAATTACTTCAGTTTGCTGTATGGGATGCTTCCTCAGATCAGGTATATGTAAGTGATTACACAACGTTCAGCAACCCAGGTGGTGATATAGGTTATCCTCCAGACCTGCTGCCAATATATGTTGGTCAGGAAATGCCCACAGATTTCCCCAGACCCTGGAATGTGATAATATATACAAATAGTACAGTAGCCTATTGCGAAGTAACAGTTTTTGGCAATAGAGCAGCGCTGGATGATGAAGTGGCAGCCTTTGTAGGATATGAATGCCGTGGAATTGGAGAAATTAATTATTCAGATGATATGTCAGTATCTACTATATCAATCCAGGGTGAAATTCCTGAGCCTGTGCAGTTTGCAGTTTGGGATGCTAGTCTGGATGTAGTATTAGTAGCTGAATATAATACTACTACTATTCCTGGCGGAGACTTGGGATATCCTCCAGATTTACTGCCAATTTCCGTAGGTGAAGAATTGCCGAACGAATTCCCCAGACCATGGCAGGTCGTGATCTATCCTAATAGCACGGTTGCTTACTGTGAGGTTACTATCAATGATGGCATAGCCAGCCAGGGTGATGAAATAGCAGCATTTGCAGGTACAGAATGCCGGGGTACCGGTGAGATCATATTTTTGGATGGCAGCTCATATTCAACTTTAAATATTCAGGGAGAAGTAAGCGAAATAATCCAATTTGCTTTATGGGACAGTGATCTGGATGACGTATATGTATCAGATTACCTGGTTATGAGCAATCCTGGACATGATTTAGGCTATCCTCCAGATTTTCTACCTCTCGATTTCTCTACAAATAATACAATAGTCCATCCTCCAGTGATTGATCTTCCAGAGACCATCACACTTATTGAGGATGGCTCCAGGATTATTAATCTGGCTCAATATGTATCAGGAAGTACTTCATATACATTGAATCTTGAAGCAGCCCCGGAATTAGGAGCTACTATCAGCGGCAGAACCTTAATTATCAATCCGATAGATAACTGGAATGGGGTAGAACCCATCACAGTATATGCAGTTTCTGGAGGAGCAGTATCATTTGATATCATGAACGTATCAGTTACACCTGTCAATGATGCTCCTTTGTTAACCGTCCCCTTTGAGACTCTGATTCTGGAAGAGGATTTTGCCCAATTTGAGATAGACCTGAATGTACATTTTGCCGATGTGGAAAATGATCCACTTACATTTGCTGTAGATTTTGATGATAATGAGATCCAAACCAGTCTTGCAGAGGGGATAATGACTATTTCTTCTCTGGCAAACTGGCATGGAAGTACTACTATTTCAGTTAATGTGAATGATAACGTAAACAGAGCAGTTACCAGCGCATCTTTCCTGGTTCAGGTTTTAGCAGTAAATGACCTGCCAGTGATTAATCTGCCGGAATCTTTCAATTTCAATGAAGATAGCAGCATAACAGTTAATTTTGCTCCCTATGTATCAGATATTGATGGTGATTTGCTAACCCTTGTATTAGAGGACAATGATTATATCAATGCTCAGATAACGGGAAAAATCGTAACATTATCAGCAATTGCTGACTGGTATGGAACAGAAACAGTAACATTTTCTGTAAGTGATAATCAGGCTCGGGCAATTGTCAGTGATCAGACAGAGATAATCGTCACAAATATTAACGACTCACCATTTTTGATCACTCCACTGGCAGACATTGTAGTTATGGAGGATTATATACCTACCATGATCAATCTGGGAGATTATTTTATCGATGTTGATTCCGATACATTGCAATACAGCTATACGAATAATCAACCTCAGCTTACTGTAATTCTGGAGAACGGAATAATGACGATATCTTCTGCTGAAAACTGGTCTGGACAAGGGACAATCACTGTTACGGCAGGAGACGGAGAATTTCAGGTATCAGACAGCTTTGTCTATACAGTAACTCCATCCAATGATGGTCCTGTGATCAATGATTACACTCCAGCAAATGCTAATCTCAGTGTATACAGGGAAGAGACAGTAGATTTCAGTGTAGATGCTTATGACCCTGATTCTCAAATAACTTACAACTGGTACAGTAATGGTGAGATGTTATCTGAGATGTCCAGTAGTTTGAGTTATACTTTTAACGAAGTATGGCCAACGCAGATTTCAGTGACAGTTTCAGATCAGGAGTTTGAATTAACTCAAAGCTGGAATGTGGAAGTCTATCTGAATGAAGACTGGCTACCTGTGGTATATACAAACAGCACTGTAGCCTATGGATCAGTGATGATAAACGGCCAGCAGGCAAATATGGAAGATGTTGTGGGAGCTTTTGTAGATAATGAGTGCAGAGGTGCTGCAAATATCTTTATGAGTGATGATCTGGCTTATGTATCAATGAACATCCAGGGTGAGATCATAGAAGAAGTGGAATTTCGCGTTTGGGATGCTGGTAATAACCGGATTTATGACGGCGTTTATACCACTTTGACAAACCCTGGTGGTGATATTGGAACACCGGAAGATCCGCTGCCTATTCATGTAATGGCAAATCAGTATCCTGAGATCGATCTGCCAGATGGTGGATTTATATTTAATGAGGATACAGAACTGACAATCAATTTTGAGCAGTATGTATCTGATCCTGACGGAGATTCATTATTCATTACTTACTCTGGAAATGACGAAATTAACATTCAAGTGGAAAATGGTTTGCTGGTAACGCTTTCAGCTAATGCAAACTGGAATGGGATTGAGAATATTGAATTCATTGTTAATGATGGCTTTGACGGAATGGATAGTGAGATTGTTCCGGTTAATGTCGTGGCGGTGAATGATAATCCACTTCTGATTCTGCCGTTTGCCGATCTGGAAATGCTGGAAGATGCTGAGCCGCTGGAAATAAATCTGGCACTGCATTTCTCTGATATTGATACTGATTCTCTTACTTATACTGCTTCATATGCAAACACTCACGTGAACCTGGCTATACTAAATGGCGTTATGACTCTGGCACCTAAACCGAACTGGAATGGTGTTACTCAGATCAGCGTGACAGCTAATGATGGTATCATGAATATCTCAGATACATTTACACTGACAGTGATCGCTGTGAATGATCTGCCGGAAATGGTTCTGCCCTTTAATGATATAACCAAAATGGAAGATTTCACAACCTTCAGCTTGAATCTCAGCAGTCATTTCAATGATATTGATAATAATGAGCTTATTTATCAGATAAATTATCAGGTAGAAGAAATTGGAGCTGTGCTGGTAGGTGAGGTTGTCTATATTAGCTCAGTAGCAAACTGGAATGGTACTGCTGTGCTCAATATTTCTGCTTATGATGATCCCGGAAACACTCCTGCAACTGCAGCTGTAAATATTATTGTATTACCTGAAAACGATGTACCTCAGATCAATCTGCCAGACGAATTCAGCTTTGCTGAAGAAACTGAACTGATCGAAGATTTTGAGCAGTACATTTTTGATGTTGATATGGATGATTTAACGCTTACAGCCTCGGAGACAATGAATATCAATGTTCAGATAGCAGGTCTCACTGTTACATTATCTGCCCCTGAGAATTATAATGGTTCAGAATTTGTGACCTTTACGGTAAATGATCAGGAAGGCAGACTGATAGCTTCTGATCAAACGATGCTGACAGTTACAGGCTTGAATGATCCTCCGTATATAGTAGATGATCCCATTACAACGATAGAATTTGATGAAGATTCAGGCTATCAGTTCAATCTTGGTTCCGTCTTTGCTGACCCTGATCTGCCTTACGGCGATCAATTGACTTATCAGGTATCCGGGAATATGGACGTTATAGTAGAATTTTCTGGTTCTGTAGTAAATCTAAGTGCTACAGAAAACTGGGCGGGTACAGAAGTACTGCAATTCACAGCAATAGATTTTGACCTGGCAAGTGTATCTCATAATATCAGTGTCATGGTTGTTCCGGTCAATGACGTTCCATATATCGCAGTATCATTACCTGTTTATGATCTTGAAGAGGATTTTGAAGGCTTTAGCCTGAATATGAATAATTTCTTTGCTGATTATGATAATGATGTCCTGGAATACAGCATTGAATATAATGAAGAAGAAGTGACAGTCCAAATCACAGATTCAATACTGGAAATCAATTCTATCAGTAACTGGTATGGAACTACAGCAATTACAGTAGTGGCTGAGGATGGCATCACCAGAGCATCTGTCAGCGGTGATATTATTCTCAATGTAGTTACCATAAATGATCCCCCGGAAATTAATCTGCCGGAAACATTGACTTTCCAGGAAGATGGGTCTTCATATCTTAATCTGCAGCAGTATGTTTTTGATATTGATCAGGATGTATTAACTTTTGAAGTAGCAGGAAATGTGAATATCAATATTACCATTACAGCAATGATAGCAGAAATCTCTGCTGCCCCTGACTGGAATGGTCAGGAACTGGTGACTTTCTTTGTTAATGATGGTCATGATCGGGTTATAGTCTCAGATGATATTCTTATCAGCGTTACAGCAGTAAATGACGCACCGGTGCTCAATCTTCCCGCAACTCTCAGTTTTGATGAAGATACTAGTGCTGCACTTGATCTTAGTTTATATGCCAGCGATGTGGATGGAGATGATCTAACTGCTGTCTTGCTCAATTCGAATAACGTTGATGTTGAATTCGACGGGCTTACAGCTACGTTCTCTGCTCTTGAAAACTGGTTTGGCAATGAAAACGTCACCCTGGGGATTACAGATGGAGTAGCTTTCCCACCAACTTCTGATATGATTATCGTTACAGTAAATCCCATTAATGATCCACCTCAACTTGAATTGCCGGCAGAGTTGTCCTTTGCTGAAGATGGCAGTTTGATCATTGATTTTGCTTTGTATCTCACTGATATAGACAGCGATGATTTTCTGATGACAATTGAGCCTACAGATGGCTTAATAGTTTCCATAACCGGCTTGAATGCAGTAGTTACAGCTGAACCTGACTGGAATGGAACTGGCAGTCTCACAGTTAATATCAGTGATCTTGACGGCGGATATGCTAATGACGATATGAATATTATAGTTACCCCTGTAAATGATCCACCATATATCGAAGTTCAGATTCCTGACCCATATACTGTCGAAGAGGATTTCGATCCAGTAGTTTTAGACTTGAATGATTACTACAATGATGTTGATGGTGATATATTAAGCTATGAGGTTGATTATAATGAAACCGATATTCAAATAGATCTGACTGGCTCTATCGCTACTATTTCACCAGTAGCTAACTGGTTCGGAGAAACAACTATAACCCTCACAGTAAGCGATAATCAGGGCAGAGCTCAGATAGTTGACAGCTTTATGCTGATAGTGACCTCAGTGAATGATCTACCCGAATTGAATTTACCAGCCGAAGTAAGCTTCAATGAGGATGGCTCTCTTGCTTTTGATGTAAGTGAATATGCCTTTGATGTTGAAGGTGACGAGCTTATCTGCACTATCACCGGTAACACCGAAATAAATGCCCAGATATTTGGCATGACGATTCTCTTTAGTGCCACTGAAAACTGGAACGGCAGCGAAATTGTTTCTATCTTCGTGGATGATGCAATTGCTCGGGAGATATACAGGCAGGATATGATTGTAACTGTAAACCCGGTAAATGATCCTCCTGAAATAGTATCCTTTGAACCAGCCGAAACAGAACTTGAGATTTTACAGCATTCTTCAATTGATTTCCATCTGGAAGTCACTGATATAGACAGTGATCCGGTTTTTGCCTGGACGGTTAATTCTCAAACCGCAGGTGATGATCTTCCAGACTTATCATACAGCTTTGAGCAGCACGGCACCTTCACTGTCCGTTGTCATTTAACTGATGGCAGCTACAGCTACAATGTTGTCTGGACGGTCTATGTGGAAGAATCTGAGAATGATGGCACAGAGATACTCCCTGCTGTTACAGAAATTATTGGAAATTATCCTAATCCATTCAATCCGGTAACAACTCTGGAATTTGCCGTAAGGGCTGATCAGCAGATTAGAATTGATGTCTATAATTCCCGCGGGCAGTTTATCAGAAACCTGGTTAACGCTGAATTTCAGAAGGGTATTCATAAAGTTATCTGGGATGGAAGAGATGAAAAAAATAATTACCAGCCTAGTGGAATCTATTATTTCCGTATGATCTCAGCCGAAGGACGAGATATAAGTAAAGCTTTGCTGCTTAAATAGCAGAAGGCAAAGATACAAAAAGCCCGGAAGTTATCTTCCGGGCTTTTTATTTAAAAAAAAAACACCCGACTGTGGGTCGGGTGTTACTGCCATAAAAGATGCCAGAAAAACAATAAAGTTAAAGTTCGATAATAAACTCGGCTCCTGCTTCTCTGTTCTCAAAATATAATCTACCACTCATGTGCCCTTCAATGATGAGTTTGGCAATATACAATCCTATCCCTGTATTATTAAGATTTTTCTTCGTGGAAATATAAAGATCAAAGATATTATCTTTGATATCTTCATTTACTCCACCGCCGTTATCATAGATTGATAACCTGGTTTTACCTTCAATTGCTTCCAGTTTGATCTCAATACAGGGATTCTCAATCCTTCTCTCTAACAGGATGTCATAAGCATTATTCAAAAGGTTCAGCAATACCTGAGAAAACTCGTTCTTATTCCCTTTAATTGTGATACTGCTATCAATATCCTGTTTCAATATAATCTGGCTATTATTTAGCTTACTCTGAATTGTATAGACAGTATTTGAAATGATTTCCTGTACATCAAAATCCACTATACTGTCATCCTGACTATAGAAATACCTGAAGTTATCTATTGTCTTGGAAAGCGATTGTAGAATATCCATGATTATCTGAGTTTTGTCTTCCATATATTCATTGGTTAGTTCGTCAAATTCGAAAGCTTCACGTACTGATTGAAAGGTTACTCCTATCACATTTAAGGGCTGACGCCAATGATGGGCAATACTGGATATCATCTCACCAACCGCTGCCTGACGGGATTGCTGCATGATCACTTGATCTTTTTCGCGGGATTCCGCTACTGCTTTGATCACCTTCTCTTCCAGGCTCTTATGCAACTTGATCAATTCCTCGTTTGTCCTCAGAAGTTTCTCTTCTGCCCGTTTCTTATCAATAGCTATAGCTATTTCATTAGAGATTATTGATAATATTTTCAGGTCTTCTATTGAATACAAATTGGCATTATCATAACTTTGCACCACAATAGCTCCGATTATCTCGTCACCAATTTTCAAGGGTACTCCCAGCCAGATCTTGGCTGATGTACCAATTAAATCTATTTTTCCAGCTTCTGCAAGATTATCGATGTCTGCCTCTGTCAACATGATTGCTTCTTTGGTTTTGATCACATAAGATGTTATAGAGTTGCCGGCTGGAAAGGTCTCAAAATGATCCCGTTCATCTACTTCAAAAGGCAGACTCAGCTCGTCCTTCTCTTTATCATACATTGCCACAAAGATATTAGTGGTATCAATTATTGTTCCCAGATGCTCTTTGATCTTCAAATATAGCTCATTAAGATTTTCCGCGGAATTAATAGCCATTGTGTTATATAGAGCAGATTGAATTGCTTCTGCCTGCTTCCTGGCAGTAACATCCCATACAAAAGCCCGTGTCCCAATTATATTAAACTCTTCATCCAGAATATGGTCAACAGCTATTGCCAGATTTATAATACTGCCATCCTTCTTTATACCTTTTAATTCATAATTAGATGGGGCTTCCTTACCATTTATCCGCATTTCATGATGCTGACGCATTAACGATATATTATCAGGATGGAAAATATCATCGTAACTTAATTCTGACATTTCTCTTTGAGTATAACCAAAAAGCTCGGCAAATTTCTGGTTAAAATAGGTGATTACACAATTCTTATCATCAGTTACAATACCTACATTTGCCTTTTCCACCAGGCTTCTATACATCTCTCTGCTTTCCAGCAAGGCGCGAGATGCTTTCAATCGCTCTGTTCGGTCTTCTATCGTGCCATCAATAAATAATAGCTTCTTGTTTTCATCCAGAATTGTTTTTGACGAGGTGCGAACATAGATGTTTTTTCCGTCCGCTTTTGTCCAACTGGCTTCAAACTGATGCACGTTCTCCGGATAGACCTTAATATTATTATAAAGCTTCCGTATGATCCTTTTGAAATCGTCTGCTGGAGCTATTTCGCTCAGGTTAAATTCTTCCAGACTGCTATAGCCTAGAAAATCAAGCAGGCAGGGATTCATCATTAAAATTTTGCCCTCAGACGATAAACGGAAAATTCCCATTACAGAGTTTTCAAAAAGACTCCGGAACTGCTTCTCACTGTCAATCACTCTTTTCTCTGATTGTTTCCGTTGATAGGCTATGGCAAGTGTAGCACCTATCTCTTCTAAATATTTGATCATTTCAGAGGAGAATATTCCCGTTCGTTTATCACTGAGCATGATTAATCCCAGCGTTGTGCTTTCCGATACCATTGGTATCAGAGCTAAAGCCTTAAAGCCCTCTTTTAGGCAAGTATAACGACTGATTATCTGGTCATTGTCAAATTCAGGGAGTTTTACTAATTCAGGAAGATTATTAGTCCAAAAACTGCCATTTTCGGTAAAATAGGGTTGTTTTTTATCAAATTCCTGCCTGATTATTTTTCCGCAAAGACAGGCTAATTCCTCAGTCTTGCCATCGAATTGCTTTTTCTGCTTGTAATCCGGGGAATGTAGATAACATTCTTTTTCAATAAATTCTTCCCGGAAGCCTAATGTCTCAAAAAAAGGATAATCATCGTCTTGAGAAAATCTCACCGCTAGGCTTTCCACATCCATTACCTGTTGAATTTCAAATAGTATTTTCTTTTGGATAATATTCCAGTCTTCATGCCGATTTAGTAATTGCAGGATAAGCCGAGTCAAATTTTTCCTGCGCTCATTACTCTTTCGTTCTGTGATATCTTCGGTGAGCACTACTACACGTTCCACTGATTCATTTTTATCTGATAAAGCATAAAAATGTTGAGTTATCCATTCTGCTTTTTTGTGTCGCCGATTTTTAAGTTTCAGCTCCGGAATATAAAGGTCAATCCCTTTTATATAGACATTTTTAACGTCATCCTGATACTCACCTAAATAGGTGTCCTTACTGTCAAAATTAAGGCTGCTGCGTTCCTGCATATATTCTAAAACCTGCTCATCTGTGAATCCCCAGATTCGCTGCCAGGACTTATTGGCTAATTTCAGAGTTCCATTTTTATCGCGAACTGAGATGCCGATTGGTGATCCTTCGATTACTGCCTGACTGAGTGCCTCGCTTTCATCAAGCGCTTTGCTGGTGATCTTATGCTTAATACGAAGACTCTTTTCATATAGTTCTCGCTCTATTGCTGGTAATAGCCGGTGCAGTTTATCTTTTAAAATGTAATCCTGAGCTCCCGCTTTCATTACTGACACTGCCACATCTTCACCCATTGTGCCTGAAACCATGATGAATGGCAGATCAAGTCCATTTGCCTTTAATATTTGTAAACCATCTACACCAGTGAATTGCGGCATTGAATAGTCTGATATGATCAAATCCCATTCTTCAGCATAGAGATTTGTCTTCATGTCATCGCCGGAAAACACTCTGGTATATTGGACTTCATGCCAGCCTTTTCGTAGTTCCCGTAAAATCAAAGCTGCATCAGAGGGATTGTCTTCTAACATCAATACTTTAATTAATTTCTTCATTTCTTCTCTTTATAATTTTTCTCTCATTTTTTACTGCACAAAATAACGATTCTCTTGTTTGCAGTCAATAATTATTAAATTATCTGACTGCAACTACATAGTAATTATTTGGATTACCAGTCCCACAACATTACACTATCTCACAAAAAAAATGTCACTATGTGCTTTGTTGTTGATCTTCTTTTACGTCCAGGCGAAAGTAGAATGTTGTTCCTTTATCGATTTCACTTTCAGCAAAAATTTCGCCATTATGTTTTTCTATTATTCTCTTCACAATTGCCAGACCTACTCCTGTTCCCTTGTAATATTCGGAAGAATGTAATTTATGGAATATCTTAAAGATATTATGCGCATACTGCATGTCAAAACCAATTCCAGTATCTTTCACATAATAATAGTCTTTACCGGTTATAGTTTCTATTCCGACTACGATCTGGAGTTTACCTTCAGGTTTCCGATACTTTATTGCATTTTCCAGAAGATGAGTGAAAAGCAGTTTGATCTGAGAAGCATCACCCTTAGTGGTTTTTAAATTGGCTATCGTTAGATCAATGTCTTCCTTCTTCCTGCCAGACTGCAAATGATTATAAGCATTCCAGGCGATCAGTCCCAGATCTAAGGTCGCTACCTTGAGTGGTAAACGGCTTAAACGGACAAAATACAATAAATCTTCGATTAATTGCCCCATCATCCAAACATTCTCTTCTATTACTCCCAGCAGTTTAAGTGCTTCTTCATCAAGTAAGTGACTATGATCTTCTCTCAATATTTCAGCGAAACCACCAATTGCCCGCAGCGGTGCTTTCAGGTCATGTGAGATGGAATAACTGAATTCTTCCAGCTCATAAATTGTCTTCTCAAGCTCCTCTGTCCTTTGTTTTACACGCTCTTCCAGTTCCTCATTCAGCTTCTTCACCTGATCTTCATTACGGCGCCGGTTGTCAATGTCCAGGTGTATTCCCAGCATGAGTAAAGGCTCTCCATCTTTTGTCCAGCTTACTATTTTACCCTGACTGTGAATCCATTTCCAGTTTCCTGATTTGGTTTGCAGACGGTATTCCGAAACGTAATGATCTGTCCTGCCATCTGTATAATCCCGCAATCTCTGCAGACAGGCTTCTTTCTCAGAAGGATGCAAAAGATTTTCCCAGACTGGCTGGGTAGTGATCACATCTTCCCTGTCCCAGCCTAACATGGAAAACCACTTGTCATTATATGTGGACTGATTTGTTTGCAGATTCCAGCTCCACATACCCATATCAGTGCTGTTTATTGCCATATCAAGCTCTTCCTGTTTACGTTGCAATTGCTGATTGATGAATATTCTCTGCAGAACTGCGCTGCTGTAATTCATCAGGGTTTCCATTACCTGCACATGTTGTGGGTGGTTGCCTGAAGGAATCATGAGCGTCATTCCTCCAGAAGCCGTCTCAGTGATGGAAAAACCTATATGATATACTTCTTCAATATCCAGAAATCTCAGGAATAGCTTACAGACTGTTTTAGACACATTATGCCCCAGTAGATCATATATGCCATTTTCCATAACGATCATCTGGCTCATATTGACCATTGGTATTAACCGTAATATAGAATTATCGATTTTCAGTTTAAATGTACGGAAGTCGTTTCCAATTATCCGCTGAATTTCATCCCGATACTGATCAAAACCAAAGTCTGATTTTATCAGGATAGCATCTTCCTGAGGATCATAAAGACTTATTACTACGTAACTGCCAGGATTCAGACGATAAATTTCTTCTCCCAGCATTTGGCAAATCTGATCAGGCGCACTGCTTTCATTGATCCTTATCGCCGTTTTAGAAATAGTCTCCAGATCCGAAATCTGAGATTGCATCTGCTGTTTCAGTTTCTGCTGCTTGTCTATATCCTGTATCGAACCGCTCATTCTGACCGGCGTATTATTTTCATCCCAAAGAGCCTGTCCCCGTAACCTGAACCAGCGGAAAATTCCGTCTTTTAACTGCAGTCTCAGACGAATGTCATAAGGCAGATTGCTTTCCAGATGGTCTCGCATCATTTCCAGTTCCCGGTTTATATCGGCAGGATGTACCAGCTTCTTGAAACTGGCTCGGCAGGGTTTTATTTCTGTCTCTGAATAATGCAGCAGACTAAATACTTTTGGTGACCACCATTGCTGGTCACTTCCCAAGTCTTTCCAGTCCCATAATCCATCATTAGAACCTTTAACTGTCAATTCAAAACGCTGCCAGGTCTCTTCCAGCATGGACACTGTCTCGTTCTTGGCTTCTACTTCTTTGCTTAAGGCATGCATTAAGCCAATTATTTCTTCCCGGCTCTTCTTCAGCTTCTCAAGCGTTTCAGATAATTCATGACTGAAGGAGGTCTTTTGGCTCTCTTCCATCTCCAAATGAGATATCAGCTTATAAAATCCGGCATATAGCCTGCCAATCTCATCATTGTTGCCTATCTCCAGCTTACGGCTGAATTCCTGGGCATTAGATACATTCTCCGTGGCTTCTATTAACCGGCTTAATGGCTCAGATACGGTCTTTTGCAGATTTCGAGTCACTAAATAAAATATCAGGATCAGCAATAATCCTACTATTAGTGTAATATAGGTGAAATTGAGAACTTTCTGGTATAAGGCGGAAGTATCTTCACAAAGAAATATCGTCCCGTAAACTTTATCATGATACATTATTGGCAGAAATGAATGCAGATCACCATTGATGAAAAACGTTGTATCCTGATATACACTTCCTTCATATACATCTACTTCTTCAGCAAAATATCCTGCTACAGATTCTTGATTCTGATCATAGATTATGCATTGCCTGATAGAGGGATAGATTTTAAATTTCTCCAGCTTGGTGCGCACGCCTGCCATATCAAGATAAAATGCCAAAGGTATCACGCAATTATCACTCATCAGGTCTGCTTTTATTTTACTGCTTCTTATAAAGTCTTCTTCCGCTAATGTTTTATAATTATTTACCAGAAATATTCCGATTGTTATGACTATTAAACTGGTCAGGGCAAAAACCCAGAAAGAAATCTTGAAACTGATAGAAAACCGTTTCACGGACGTTCCTTGAGGACTGGATTTATGATCCTGGCGGATTCCAGTAACAGATAATTTGCTTTTAAACCAGAACCTGCCAGAGCTGTTTCATTGATGCAAAACCCCAAATGCTCTCCCTGTCGGCAAATGGTGATCTGTATCCCAGATTCGGAGTATTCTTCTCTATCACTTATAGTTAAAATTGGTAATCGTGACACCGTCTCCACTAATGTATTCAGTTTTTTATCATCCATATCCGATACATGAAGCAGGTTACATTTCAAATAGTCTTCTTTATTTTGAGCTGTTATTATTTTTACCGGCTTTCCCTTCAATTTCCTCCCGCTAAAAAAACTGTGCAGAATTTCTGCGTACTCACTATCTCCGGTTGTGCCTATAACAAACTCTTTGCTTACATCCTCTATATCAGATAACTGATTTGAATTCCAATCAATAAATTGAGTAAATCGCTCGATAAAAACTAATTTCAGCTCCTGTTCATCTGCCTGAGAATATATATAGTATGGTCCTATTGCTATTAAAAAAAGTAAACCAATTACTACTTTTATTCCTTTCATATTCCCCTAAGCTTCTATAATTTCCCTTTTCCTCAAATTTAAAAGAGTATATTGCTAAAAATAGGTCAAGTAAAAGCTTATTTATTATCTTTTATTCTCAAAGTATAATAGTTTTTTTACCCGATTCGCTGATATGTTTTCTTGTAATGATATACTATCTACTATTTCACGGTTAGATTTTCCTGCTGCCTGCATGGCGAGTATCTGCTGCTGCAATGATTCATCTGATACTTCCTCTGTCTCTTTACCAGCTACTACAGCTACAAATTCACCCCGTAAAGTAATTTCTCTGCCGGCAGATAGTTCCTCTAAACTGCTGTGGATATATTCTTCGTGCAACTTGCTGAGTTCTCTTGCCAGTGTGACAGCTCTATTGCCAAAATATCTTTGCAGCTCCACCACAAAGCTCTTGATATCATGGGGTGATACATAGAATATCAAGGTATCAGGACAGTTTGAAAGCCTGTTTAATAGCTGGGCACTATCTTTCTTCTTTTCGGGCAGAAAACCTATGAAATAAAAACGCTCCGCCGGTAAGCCGGAAGCGGAAAGTGCCGGGACAAAAGCCGTTGCACCTGGCAGCGCTTCTACCCGCACTCCGTTAGCAATTGCCTGCTGCGTGATTTCGGCTGCCGGATCACTGATTGCCGGGCTGCCGGCATCGCTGATGATAGCTATGTTTTCTCCATTAAGCAGTCTTTGCACTAATTCGCCACTGCGCTTCTTCTCGTTAAATTTGTGATAACTTATCTGCGGAGTGTCTATTTCATAGTGTTTCAGTAAATAGCCGGAAGTGCGTGTATCCTCCGCTCCTATCAAATCTACTGCTTTCAATATCTCGATAGCTCGCAGTGTAATGTCTTTTAAATTGCCTATTGGAGTGGGTACCAGATAGAGAATTCCCTTATTTTTCATAATGCTAAAAATAAAGACCCCGCTATCATCAGATAGCAGGGTCTTATTTATTAATTATTGTTCCTTATATTTCTTTAAAATATCAAGAACAAAATCTATGTCATATTCAGTATGGTCACCATTCACCTGGAAACGAATTTCTTCGTCACCCTTAGGTACTACCGGAAAATTCAAGCCGGTTCCCAGTACGCCATTGGCGGTCAGGTATTTCACCAGGTCAGCAGTTTTGGGAGTATCTCTCACCATCAGAGGTACTACAGGATGTGGTCCAGGGATGGTTTCATAACCAAGGTCGATAAGTCCTTTCTCAAACTTGGCTGTCATTTTTGCCAGATGATCGATTCGCTCTTTTCCGGCTGGGGTATCTACAAATTCCAGAACTTTCAGCACAGCGGCTGCCTCTGAACAGGTTATTGGATTACTGTATATATACATAGGCGCTTTCTGACGCAGATAATCCAGTACTGTCTTGGATGCTACCACATATCCGCCATTCACGCCATAAGCTTTACCCATGGTTCCGATCAGGATATCTACCTGAGTTCCGGTATATTCTTCTGTTCCTCTGCCGGTTGCTCCAAAAGCACCCACGCCATGAGAATCATCAGCTATTGTGATCACGCCTTCCGGAAACTTATCTTCAAATTCTTTGCAGATAGGCACCAGTTGATCAAATGGACAGTGGTCTCCACGCATGGAGAAAATACCGTCTGTGATAACCAGACAGCGCTTGCCTTTATCCACAGCTTCTTCCAGTTTTGCTCGTAAATCTTCCATATTATTGTGCTTATAAATATATTTTCCGGCTGGACGGCATAACCGCATTGCTTGAATGATGCAGTTATGGTTTAATTCATCTGATACCAGCACAGTTTCTTTGTCTGTGAGAGGAAAGATCACACCTAAAGATGTCACATAGGCAGATGAGAAGATCATGGCTGCTTCCCTGCCATGGAATTCTGCCAGCTTCGCTTCCAGTTCGATATGCGGAGTATGTGTTCCGCTGATAAATCTCACAGCACCCGGTCCTACGCCATATTTCTGAGCTGCTGCTTCTTCTGCTGCTATCACTTCCGGTTTCATGCTCATGCCCAGATAGGAATTAGCATTCATTTTAATGAATTCCTTATCGCCATAGCCATCTATCAGATAGCGTGGTCCTTTTTTCCCTGAAGGTTTAATGATCTCAGTGATCACCAGTTCAGCACCTTTTGCCGTTCCTTTGGCAAATAATTCGTCAATCTCTGTCTGCAGAGCTTTGTTTAATTTTTCTAAAGCCATAGTTTCCTCCGTTATATTTATTTCTCCAGAATTACTGTCGCACTGGCTATCTCATGTAAGTGAGAGAGCGTTATATGTATATTTTCCACTCCCAGCTCCTGAGCACGCTGCTGCGTTGTTCCATGCAAAACCATCACCGGCGCTCCCTGAGAATTATTCAAAACTTCTATTTCACTAAAACTCACACCTTCGCTCCAGCCTGTGCCTAATGCCTTCATACACGCTTCCTTAGCTGCAAATCGGGCTGCCAGACTCTGCACTCGCGATTGCTTATGCCCGCAAAGCTCCAGTTCCTGCTCTGTAAAGACCTTCTCCAGAAATCTCGGCTTACTGATGCTCTTCTCAAAACGCGATACTTCGATCAGATCAGTACCTATGCCAATTATCATTTTATTTCAGTTTCTTGCCTAATACTTCCAGCATATCTGTGGTCATAGCTGCCAGATCATAGCTGGGTTTCCAGCCCCATTCTGCCCGGGCTGCACTGTCATCCATGGAATTTGGCCAGCTATTGGCGATTCCGGCTTTCACTGCGTCAACTTTATAATCCATCACAAATTCAGGAATGTGCTTTTTGATCTCTGCTGCAATTATCTCAGGATCAAAGCTCATCGCTGTCACATTGAAAGCATTACGGTGAATAAGTTTTGCTCCGTCTGCTTCCATCAAGTCTATACAGGCATTAAGAGCATCAGGCATATACATCATATCTAAAAATGTGCCTGCCGGCAGGTTACAGGTATATTTCTTATTCCTGATAGCTTCATAATATATTTCCACAGCATAATCTGTTGTTCCCCCACCAGGCAGTGTTACATTAGAAATGATCCCCGGATAGCGTACACCACGCGTATCCACACCGAATCTCTTATAATAATAATCGCATAATAATTCTCCAGCTACTTTGGTTACACCATACATGGTGGATGGACGCTGGATAGTATCCTGAGGTGTGTTATCCAAAGGAGTAGATGCTCCAAAGGCACCAATAGAACTGGGTGTAAATACGGCACATTTCTCTTCTCTGGCTACTTCCAGCACATTATAAAGCGCATTGATATTCACATTCCAGGCAAGGTTAGGCTTGGCTTCTGCCACTGCTGATAAAATCGCTGCCAGATGATAAATGGTATCAACTTTATACTTCTTAACTACATCTGCCACTTGCTGAACATTTGTGCAATCCACTACTTCGCAAGGTCCGGATTCTTTTAACTCGCCTTCCGGCTTAGTTCTATTTACACCGCAAATCACATTCCCGGCTCCATACACCCGCCGTAATTCCATCACCAGTTCAGAACCGATTTGACCAACTCCCCCAGTTACTAATATCTTCTTCATAACTTATTCTCCTGATATAAAATTTCTGAAACAAACTATCTCACCCCTTTTTTTGTCAATAATAAAGTAGTCTCTTCGCCCGAATCTTTAGAATCAGGATTATCAAGATTAAATAAATTTACAGGATTAGCAAAATAAATGGTGGTAACTAACCTCAGCCAGCCTTCGATTATATTAAATTACATTCTTAATCCAAAATTCAAAATTATCCTTGTGCCACTGAACACATTGATAATGTAATGTAAGACTTATGTAACCGTGAAAACCGCGAAAGAATGCAATATTAAGAACGAAGGTGAGAACAGGATTTTGGAGTACATTAGCTGTATTCAGCGACCGTGTTAATGTGTCGAGCCGATCAGGCAAAAAAAATAGAAGATGGGAAGAGGAGAAGGAATATATTTACTAACCAGTAGAGTAGAGACAGGCTTCAAGTATTCTATCCACCTGTCCCCCTCATCAAACCGTGCATGCGGTTTTCCCGCACACGGCTTTCCGACAAAGTTCATTCCAAGCATTCACAGTTTCATCAGTCGAATCTGCTT
>JAIPGP010000140.1 GCA_021735645.1 Candidatus Cloacimonadota bacterium | reverse complement strand
CCATTTAGCCACTATTTGAATAAAATATTTTATACCCAAAAAAGCAATCCATTGTAAATTATACCTTTATGATTTCAGGTATATGGTTAGATTCTGCAAAATTGATGAAAAAGAAAATTTAGTGGTAAACTTGGGTTAGGTTTATTTCAGCAGCAGGAGCTTCTGGCTGAGGTTGTCTTTGCTGGTTCTCAGTTTCAGGTAGTATATTCCGCTGCTTACCGGGCGGTTATGGTCATTTCTGCCATTCCAGTTGATGCTGTGAGTACCTGCTTCGATGTTTTCGTGGAGCAGAGTGCGTACTTTTTGACCTTTGGTGTTATATATGGCAAGTTCGGTGAGGCTGTTTTCTGCCAGATTGAATTTGATGTCTGTACTGGGATTAAAAGGATTGGGGAAATTACCCAGTAGTTTTGTGGTTTCGGGCACATCATCATCATTCTCACCAACAGTGACGACCGTGAGGTGAGTATTTACTTCTTTGGCGAACCAGCTATCTGAGAGGATATTGATAATGCAGTCATATTCGCCGATTACCATATCGTTAGTATCGTAGAAGATAGTGATTTCCTCGCTATCGCCGGCAGCTAAGGTGCCATAAGAAGTATTCAGATTTATCCACTGAACCGGATAATCAAAGTTAATTTCACCGGAGACATTGTGAGGCGGATAGCCGTAGCCATCACCTTCCATTTCCCAGCAGACCTGAATGTCACTGGCAAAATTATCACTGATCATGACGGTTACGTTCCAGGTAGCCATTTCACCGTCATGCATAAATCCACTGCCGTTGGCGGCTTCACCATTCCAGTTTACGGTGACATTATCTCCGGTAGTGCCGTCCCAGAGCATGGGACCGCCGCTGCCGCCATAGGCATTAGTAGCACTGAGTACTTCAATACCGGGAGGGAAAGAGAGCCAGAGGTCTTTTACCCATTCATTTGAAGTAGAATTATTGATAGCAATAAAGTGCCAGAGCATCTCCGTACCAGGGTAAAAAACAGTGTTATCAGAGGTGATATATGAGCCGGAAATATCGCGACCCTGATTCTCTTCTTCCACGATACGCAGGTAGTAGTTCACTTCCATGGCACTGGTATTAGTGAGTGTGAAGGATCGCTGGGTGGTAAGGTCTAAGCCGAGTGTGACATCAATGCTGTCCTGATCAACCAGGAAGGCATTCTGCCAGTGGGCTGTGAGACTGATATTAGCATACCAGGCATCATCAGCAGTAGTGATATTGAATACTACATTGAAATCATAGTCATCAGGCACCTGTTCATCTACAGAAAAGCTGAATTCGTCGAGTAATTCTACTGAGCCAATAGCCGGCAGTACGGCAATATAAGCCTCACCATCAGTGACCGTGAACCAGGGATCATCAATAGACATTTCCACATTGACATCAGACGCTGCTTCAGCACCCTGATTAGCGATCGTTAGTGAGAGGCTCACATCTTCACCGGCTTCGATAAATTCATCGTCACCAGCCAGGTATTGATAAGCTATCATTTCCAGATAGGGACCAAATTCGGGGTATTGCGGAGGCGAGAAGAGAATAGCCATCTCATTGGCAAGTTCTTTACAGGCATCAGGATATGTGTTATTAAATGTATAGGTCATGCCCATGAGTGCAGCTTCGCTTTCCAGACCTACCGTGCAGTATTGACCATGATTAGAAGGATATGAACCGACATTATTATTTGTGATATCCAGATACTGCATTTTGATCAGGGAGTCCTCTGTCATAGTAGTATAATAATCAGGGTCATAGAGTATCACCTGGAAAGTTTCATCTGCGTTAGTATCGCCATTTCTGCATTCAGACCATTCAACGATGAAGATATGCTCTGTTTCATCAAAAAAGTAACAGACATTACCGGCATTAACGTTAAGGTCATCCCAGAAAACGGCGATCATGGGGCTGGGACCTTCGGGTCCTGGCAGGGGGTGGTTCATGAAGTTTGCCCCATCGTGGTCGCCGGGAGCGAGCCAGCCATTTGAGCAGACTGTTATCTGATCATATTGGGTGCCATAAAAAGAGAAATTAAAAGTATCAGAGAGTTCTATTAGTTCACTATCACCACTATCACCGCCATCATTGAGGTTTATTATTGTGCCGTATCCGCCTAAATCCGGGTCAATTTCTATCCAGTCAAACACCGGGCAGTTTTCATAGCCAAGGTCTTCATCATCATAACACCAGTAGCCATATTCATCGGGACCCAAGGGGTCAGTGATATCAACAATTCCCACTGGAACGCTGATAGGGCAGATCTGGTAGAATCCTTCAGGATTTGACAGATGGATTTCCACTATTAACTGCGTGCCGGGAATGATCGTGGCAGAGGGTGTTACCTGAAATACGTCGGTGCTGTTGTCGCCACTTTCGCCGGGGGCAATGGGGTCAAATATCGCCAGACTGTCTGTGATAATCAGTCTGGGATTCTGGCAGACCAGCTCTGCTGTAAGCTGCGTAGAGCCAACGTTTCCCAGGTTTTCCAGCGTGAAATAGATGTCTGAGCTGACGCCTATTTCCAGAATATCAGAACCGACAACTTCATATTCAGGAGCGTAAAGATTTGCCGCAGTAATATTCAGATGAAACCAGTTTAACCAGGTATTGCCGTCATCATCAGTGATAGTAAGTTGCAGCAAACCCTGCATATCGCCTATAGCAGCAGGTGAAATACTCAGTTCCAGACCGGCAGCAGGTTCTGCACTTGCTCCGGCAGCAATATTTCCATAAGTCATAGTGGTTGTATTTAAAGTCATATAGCTGTGCACTAACTGGCAGGTAACATTAACATTACTAACCGGGTCAGAGCCCATATTAGAAAGAGTCGGGATAATGATCACATTTTCACCGGGATTCAGTAAACCGTCATTATTACCGGAATTATCGTCAAATAAAACACTGGCAATGTCTACATATTGATCAGCCTGCTGAACTTCGATCGTGCCCAGGTGAGGGATAAAATCATGATAAGTGATCACTATGTTATATTCTCCGACTTCCATATCACTGATGTCCAGAAGGATTTCACCGGAAGGCGAACAGAATCCGGTAGCAAAAAAGCTCTCATCTTCATTGGAAATTGTCACCCAGGCACCTTCTATCGGGTTATTGGAAGCATCATCAACGCTAACCGGCAGAAAATGACTGCCCAGAGCAATCTGATCATTATAACTGGCATTTAGCTCTTCCGGGACATCTGTCCAGACACAAAGGCTGGGATCGCCCATCAGGTTAACCCAGTTATGATAAGTTTCCACATAACCACTTGGATTCTGAGGGAATGTTTCATGGAGATAATATTTTCCGGTGGAAACAGCAGCTCCCATGGCATATAAACCATCTCGGAAGATAGCTCCATAGATACCGATAGTGAGGGCATTATTAAAGCAGCTATGCGTACCGGCAGTTGCCACGCCTACAGCACCAATGGCACCGGTAGGATTGGTGATACTTCCCATGCGCATAAATTCTTCGCTGTCAGAAGTGCCATAAGTCCAGCTGCCTGTGCCGCAGGTGAGTAGTGTGGCAAAGGGCAGCATATTGCTGTTTGATTGACCTCCGGGTCCCCAGCCGCTCATACCGAGCCAGCCGCGATAGACCATATAGCTCACACCTTCATTAATAGCTGCATTAATCGAAGACGGGAAGCTGCCGCTATAGATTTCCGAGAAGCTGGCATCACTATCATAGTTATCAGGGAAATCCAGCATAAGCTCTTTTACGGATTGACAGGTAAACACCATGGAAGGTCCGGAAATACCGGGGTCACCAGCTAATACAGCGTGCTCATACCAATCAGTATCATTCATAAAAGGTTCTTTCTCGTAATTAAGGATTTTGGCAACCAGTACCTGGAACGTGTTTATGCTGTTGAAGGAAAGTCTGCCAGTGAATACGTCTTCTAAGTAGTCATCACCAGCCAGTTCAGTATAGGGGTGATCACCATTGTTATAGGTGGCAATAGAAAAATCACCTTCGGCATCACCGCAGAAGCAGATGAATTCAGGAGGATTTTCCCAGTTATCATAAGCATCCTGTATCCAGTCTTTGATGGAATTAGTAGTCGTGCCGGTTTCGGCAGTAGTAGCAACTACCACATTATAACCTTTTTGTCTTTTCCAGTCTTTCAGATATTCCAGGGTTTCCAGAGCTTCTTCATCATCAGTAATAATGAAAACCAGGGTAGGCTGCTGATAAGCAGGTCTGCCGATAAAATCTTCATAATTGAGGATCATGCTTTTATATAAAGGCTCAAAGGTGCGGGACAGAGTTGCCCTTTCCGGAAGTTGATTGATGCCTTCATCACCAGTAACATTGATTTGAACCTGGATTTCACTGGCTATCTGCAGTTCATTTGTGGCTGCATTATATGCAAACGGACAGAAGCTGACCGGCACGATCCGCAGATCCCGCATTATAGCCGGATTGCCAATTGACACTCTTTCGGCAGGGAACATGGAACCTTGAGAATAATACTCATTGTTTCGAGAAAAGACCTCAGAGTTTTCCAAAAATTCATATTCAGGTTCCTGGCTGGGATATATAGAAATATTAGATAGTGTTTCACCTGGAATTACCGAGTAATCAAGTTCCACGCTGCCTTGACCGGGAATAGCGATCATGGTTGTGAATTGCGGCAGGTCAGGCATGCCAGTATCCATTATACTGCCTGCCTCGGGATGAGAAATTTTCTGCCATTCCACACCGGAGCGTGATATTGATTCCATTTCATAACCATCCAATTGAAAAGTTATCTGCGTAACTCCATCTAATTGGTTACAAACATAGCGATCTGTGCTAATTTCGTTGACATTGTGCCAGGCTGCCTGCATTGATAATGTCAGCATTAAGATAAATATTACAATAACATTCCGTGTCATAGTTCCTCCATTTTCTTATATATCTATTAACTTTCTTCTTTAAACCAGTCTCCTGCAAAAATTACGCCATTATATTCTCCCGGATGCCAGTTTAAGATGCTAAAGTAACATAAGCATGAATTAATCCATTTCACGCTATAACTGTAGAATATTGCAAAAAAAAACTGATTAACCAGGAATCTGGGGAAAAATATGGCGAGAAACAATCCAATTATGAGACTGTTTAACCTAACTGATTGAAAAATAAAGACAAATCTATTTGTTTTGGAATTATTCTTTACCCTGAGGGTGAAGATGAAAACAACAATCTGGAGACATTTCAGAGGGATGCCAGATTAGGAGGAAAAACTGGCATCCCCCCTGTTTTATTTACTAATAACAACACTTAACACATAAATTAATATAGATTTACAGGTTATTATCTTTTGAAATTATTCTTTACCCTGAAAGGGTTGTATTACGGCGAAGCCTAATAGTCCCGATATATCGGGATGAAACCCATGGAAAAATGAACGAAAAATATTACCACCCCTTCCCGCTTTCGGCAAAGCCGTAAGCGGGAAGGGGTGGGACCTTACGTGGTTTTGGGTCCATGGGTGCAACCCATGGCTATTAGGCTTCGCCGTAGTTAAACCCTTTCAGGGTGATGATGAAAACAAAATACCTGAGAAATTTCAGAGAGATGCCAGATTAAGAGGAAAAACTGGCATCCCCCTGTTTTATATAAGTCATTAGTTAGCTAACTGATTACTTGTTAGACAACTAACTCAGCACAAGAACTCTGAATAATTTGTGTTTCCCAATCTCATTAACACCAGATTTCAATCTGGTGTTCAGAATAGCATAAAATAGGGTTAGTGGTTTCAACCACT
>JAIPGP010000139.1 GCA_021735645.1 Candidatus Cloacimonadota bacterium | reverse complement strand
TTATATGAATTATAAACGAAATTGTTATCAAATTAAATTGAACCCCGAATGGGGTTGAACTACGGCGAAGCCTAATAGCCACGGGTTTGAACCCGTGGTAATGATCCCGCCCCTCAAAAACAACCCCGAATGGGGTTGCTCTTGCGTGGTGCAGCCCCTTCAGGGCTGAGTTTGGTTATAATATAACCCATGGGTTTCACCCATGGCAATTATAATACTGCCCCTTCAGGGCATTTTAAAACCGGGTTTCATTTTAATTTCGGGGGGATGCCAAGTTTAATAAAAAAGTATTTGACAAATCAGAGACAACACCTAATAGTGAACACCGTTTATTGGAGATGAAAATATGCAGGTCTTAAAAGATGATGTGAGATCGGAAATTCTCCGGCAGGCACGGCGGGAGTTCCTGGAAAAGGGATTCCGGCTTGCGAGTCTGCGGGAGATAGCCGGCAGGGCAGGAATGACCGCCGGCAATATTTATCGCTACTTTAAAAGCAAGGATGAGCTTTTTCGGGAATTACTGGCACCAATTATCGGCAATATAGAGATGATGAAGCTGAATTTGCGCAAGCATGATCAGGAAACCCCCAAAGGAAGCGGGGCAGAGGTAGATGAACATAAAGCAATGATAGTGGCAGTTTATGGGTTCATCATGAAATATCGGGAAGACCTTAAGCTATTATTGACGGGTGCTGGTGGTTCCAGCCTGGAAGGTTTTAAAGAAGAACTGATCAGATGGTACGGCGAGATATACATGAAAGCGTTACAGGAAGCCTGGCAAATAATGGGTGAAGGAGATTTCAAGATCAATGCGAGGACGGTATATCTTATCTCCCAGAGCGTGGCAGATTCATTGATAGAGGCAATTGTTAATGAATATAGTTTACAGGAAGTTATAGCCGTGGCAGAAGAAATGCAATCTTTCTTTGAAGGTGGTACGCAACATATCCTGAAAGCAAAGCTCATCTCTAAAAAAACCGAGTGAGATCAGGTATAATAATTTTTTTGATAAATAATAAACGTTGTTGATTAATAGGAGGTTTTTATGAAAAATTTGACGATTATTATGGTTTTTCTGGCACTTTTGACGGTAATTGATGCTGCTACTGTGAGTGGTTATGTGGTATCAGCCCGGTCAGGAGAACGCATCACTTATGCCAATGTGATGCTTAGAGAAATCAAGCGTGGTTCGCAGACAAATCTGGATGGTATTTTCACGATTTCAGGTTTAGCAGCGGGAGAGTATCAGCTTCAAGTGGTCTGTATGGGTTATAAGCTCTTAGAAATAAAGGTCGTGATAGCAGATGAGCTTGATGATCAGCATCTCTCACTTGAACTGGAGCGAGAGGCTATACGTTTAGCCGGAAACGGTGTGAGTGGTACATTCGCCAGGCAGCGGCTGGATTTTGAACAGCAGACCCAGGACATTCAGGCAGGCAAGCTGGAGCTTAAGGGTGATTTGATTGCAGACCTGCCACAGGCAGCGGATGCGGATGTGATAAAGGCAATTCAGATACTTCCGGGTGTTGCCAGCTTAAATGAGCAATCAAACGGTTTATACGTGCGAGGTGGTACACCAGACCAGAATCAGGTACTACTTGATGACACTGACGTCTATAATCCTTCGCATTTGGGCGGAATATACAGCACATTTAATACTGATGCTATAGCTAGCGTAAATCTTTACAAGGCAGGATTTCCCTGCAAGTATGGAGACCGCCTGTCTTCAGTGCTCGATATTCGCAATAAAGATGGTAACCGTAAGGAGATGACGGGTGTATTTCGGTTGAGTATGATGAGTGGGGCAGCTACTGTAGAAGCTCCCTGGTCTTTCCGGGGACAGAAAGGTTCATTTATGGCATCATTTCGCAGAACGCTTTATGATGTATTCCCTTTAGATGTGCCGGATATGGGGTTCTATGATGGACATGTGAAAATCAACTGGGATGCGGGAATGTACGACAAAGTTTTTTTCAGCACTTATTTTGGAGAAGACAATTATTATACCAAAGAAGGTGAAGAGATGGATATGGTCTGGGGTAATAATACTTATACCGGACAATGGCGTCACATCTTCAGTTCAAGGCTATACAGCAATTTTGATTTATCAAACAGCAGATTTCACTTTGATCTGAAGCAGGTTTTTGGCAGTGATGCTTCGGTTACTCAGGAGAACAGGATAAATGATATCACCTTGAAAGGCAATTTTCATTTGCAGGCAGACGAAGCTCATAAACTGGAATTTGGGTTTGAGGGCAAATATCTGGACATTGCCTTTGGAGCAGCCACCGATCTGGATATAGACACCAGTCACTATCCCGTTCTGGAAGTTCCTTCATACCAGGCTAGCGGTTATATCCAGGATAGCTGGTCATTAAATGACAAGTGGACAATTCAGCCAGGATTACGTTTCACCTGGACGCAGGCAAAAAGTGAATATAATCCCCATAAAGATATAGAAGATTTCTATCGGCTTTCTCCCAGATTCTCATTACGCAGAAGAATGCCTGCCAGTTGCAGTGCTTTCTTCACTTATGGCAGATATTACCAATATATGACCACTGCAAACAGGAATGACTGGCCCATGACTTTATGGATGCCAATTGATAAAAGTGTGAAACCCGGTGAAGCAGATCATTATGTGCTGGGCTGGCAGATGCAGGTAAGTGATAACCTTTCATTGCAACTGGAAAGTTATTATAAAGACCTGCGTAATCAGGTTGCCATCAATACGGAAGTTTTTTATGAATGGGAGGATGGATATTATCTCTCTGATGCTTATAATATAGGTGATGGTTATAGTTGGGGAGGAGAACTGCTGCTCTCTTCACAATGGTATGGGCTGGAAGGATTTGTCAGCTATTCCTACAGTCATACTCGTATTAAAATTGAGGGCTTGAATATTAATCCTGAGACCGGTGCAGCAGAATACTACTTCCCTACTCATGATAGAACCCACAGCTTGAAATTAATGGAAAACTATTATCTCTCCCGGGAAACTGGTAAATTTATACTGGGCAGCGAAGTAACTGTCGGAATGGTCTATACTTATGGTACCGGTCAGCCTGCTCAATCACCTGAAGGAGTATATGAAGATATGTATGGAATCCAGTTTCTGGACGGGTATCTTGATAATGACCGATTGCCTGCTTATTCCCGCTTGGATGCCAGTCTAAAATTTTTATGGCAGATGGATGACTGGAGTATTGAACCTTATTTTCAGGTCGTTAATGTGATGAACCGTGAGAATGTATGGACCCGCGACTGGTATGCAGTGGCAGATGAAAATGATATTGATCTGAAGTACAAAGATACCTCAATGTTTGGGATCATGCCTTTTGTGGGCATAAATATCATGTGGTAAAAGGATTTATTATGAAAAATATGTGGATTATAATCATTACTGGAGCTTTTTTGCTCAGTTCCTGCTCCGAAAACACTTCCGGTTCACGTTATCCAGAAAGCAGTTATTATGTAAGCTGTGTCTTAGAAGCCCAAAGTTATGTAGATGCTGATAAAGCGGTCAAACTGGGCTCTACTATGGATATTGAAAATGCTAGGTGGGACTTGCTGCCAGTAAGCACTGCTCAGGTTACTATTACTGAATTTTCCCCCGCAGGTTTACAGACCGCGATCGTGGAATTAGTCTGGAACGACGAAGCTCGCGGTTATATCGATGAAGATCATGAGATGCTGATCCGCCCAGAATACTGCTATCATTTGCAGATAGTAACCATTGACGGAAAACTGATAGAAGCTGATACTTCTGTGCCAATGGCTATTAACGTGCTGGGTGACAGCCAGTGCAATCCCGCACCTGCCTGGGCATTTGACGAACCTGCGGATGATTGGCTTTCATTACCTGCAGATATTGCTGATAGCCAGCATCCCGTCCAGATTGTCACTCAGAATGATGAAGAATTCAACCTTTATACCGAATTCTGGTGTTATGAGGATTATACAGAGGCAGAATACATTTATCCTGAAGATGATCAGAATTTCCCCGCTGATGATGAAGAATACATGGGCTCCAGCCAGCAGTATCCCCGACGCAGCATGAGCTTTTATATGTATCAGCCGGAAAATAGGCTCGTGAATTATAACAGTTATCAGGGTCAGATGAAATTTTATGGCAGAACCAGAATGGAAGTGTATTCTATTGATGACAACTATATAAACTATTTATACAAAAGTGAAGGATATATGTCTGGTGGAATTAAAGGTGGTATAGGGGTCTTTGGGTCCAGGTGCGGGAGAAAGTTATATACCCGGGTAGTAAAATAGAGGTTATCTGTATCTTTTATAAAAAAAAGCCAGTTGTCAGGATATTTGGTATAAATAATGCTTATTTGTTTACATAAGATAAAAAAGTTAGGAGAATTTATGAAGCGAATTTTTATATTTTGCCTGGTAGCAATGGCAGCTCTATTATTTATGGGTTGTGATAACAGCTCTACTGATGGCAATCACGCCCCGGGAGTTCCTCAGTTTCCCTCTCCATTAAGCGGAGCTACGGGTGTTGGTAATGTTACCGAATTAAGCTGGAGCTGTGAAGATGAGGATGGTGACCCTCTCACATATACCGTCCTTCTGGGCAGAACTGAAGAACTGCAGGTGGTTGCCTCTAATATCAGTGATGCCTTTATTACTCTGGATACTTTAGACTATTCTCAACGATATTACTGGAAAATTAAAGCCAGTGACGGTAAGGAGACTACTGCAGGAGCTCAGTGGCGGTTTAATACTATTGAAGAAAATGTCCCGCCTACTCCTCCGGCAAATCCGATTCCTTCTGACAGCCTGATCGATACAAGCGTGGACATATTGTTCCGCTGGTACAGTTATGACATTAATGGTGATGATGTAACCTTTGATTTTTGCCTCGGAATGGACGATAATCCTCCTGTGATTGCTCAAAACCTCAGCGATATGATGTTCAATGTTACTAATCTGGATTATCATACTTACTACTACTGGAAAGTGATCTCTCATAGCGCAAATATGGTTACGGAAGGACCGGTTTGGTGCTTTGAAACCAAATATTACAATTACCCCCCTGCTGTCCCGCATACCCCATTCCCCCACTCGGGAAGTAATGGTATTTCAACAAATTCAAGCTTATCATGGAATTGCTCCGACCCGGAAAATGATGACCTGACATATGATATATATCTGGGAATTGATACTAATCCTCCACTTGCTGTTCTGGGCTTTGGCTCTATGACCTATACACCGCAGTCTTTAGAACCTTTAACCACCTATTACTGGCGCGTTGATGCCTGGGATGGTAATAATTATTCGCATGGTCCTATCTGGCAAATCACTACTGGCGATCCGAATAATCCTCCTGATGCACCCTATATGCCTAGACCCACTGATGGAGCTGTCGGCGAAAGTGTATATGCCATGTTACGCTGGACCTGCAATGACCCTGATGGAGATGACCTGATGTATAAAGTATATTTCGGAATTTCAGAAAATCTGACAGAAGATAATGTTATTGCTTTAGGTATTACTGAGGAAAACTGGGAACTGGGAATACTGACTTTTAACACTACCTATTACTGGAAGATTACTGCTCACGATGGTGAAATGACTGCTACCAGCGAAACCTGGAGTTTCACTACTGAAGTATTTAATCCTTAGCGGATTTGATTGATAATAATAAATGACTATCCGGCTGTCTCCGTAAAACTTGACAATAAGATTACTCGGTGGAAATTTGCTATCAAATATTCAATGGAGGTCTATTAATGAAACATTATGAAACGATAAGTTTCTTTGAATTTCAGAAGCAATAT
>JAIPGP010000036.1 GCA_021735645.1 Candidatus Cloacimonadota bacterium | reverse complement strand
TGCACCGCTGGCGGTACTCCGAAAGTGGGGCGAGAACTACGACCAATCAACTAATCTATTCCAAATTTCAATCTGAGAAATATATCATGCTGGAATCTGCTGATAATGGTCGTCATCTGCGCCCCTGAAAATACCCAGCGGTGCACGTGTGACTTAGCTGCAGAAATTGTTTTAATTTCGGGGGGATGCCATTTTTTAATAAAAATGCTTGCCAGAAAAACCCGCATGTATCTTTTAACACACACGTCGGGATGTAGCGCAGTTCGGTAGCGCACACGGCTGGGGGCCGTGGAGTCGTAGGTTCAAATCCTATCATCCCGACCATTTTTATATGTATGCTGGAGTGGAATTTATGACAGATATCAAAGAAGTATACCTCATTTTAGGCTTAGAATTTGCAAAATCAGCAGCGCCAGTCATAGATTTAATCAAAATTCAGACTAATGATCCCTTTCAGATACTGGTAGGCACTATTTTGAGTGCCAGGACAAAAGATCAAACCACTTCACAAGCAATAAACCGGCTTTTTAAACGTATTAGCGGAGCAAAAGAACTGCAGAAACTTACAATATCCGAGATCGAAGAACTTATCTATCCGGTGGGATTTTATCACAATAAAGCCAAAAGCCTGAAAAAATTACCGGAAGTGCTGTTTTCCCGCTTTAATGGCGAAGTACCTGAAACCATTGAGGAACTTCTGGAATTGCCCGGTGTGGGTAGAAAAACAGCCAATCTGGTTCGCACAATAGCTTTTGAAAAGGATGGCATGTGCGTGGATGTGCATGTTCACCGCATCAGTAACCGGCTAGGTTATATAAAAACGAGTAGTCCTTTTGAATCTGAGATGGCATTGCGTGAGAAATTGCCACGGGAACTGTGGTCTATGTATAATTCCTATCTGGTATCCTTTGGTCAAAATACCTGTTCACCACGCAATCCGCATTGTGATATTTGTCCAATTTATGATCATTGTAAACGAATAGATGTGGTAACCAAATATGTAAAGGAGCAGTCAAAATGAAAATTATCTCCTGGAATGTGAATGGCTTACGCGCGATAGTGCAAAAGAACTTTCTGGAATATCTGCATGATGAAAAGCCCGATATCCTCTGTATACAAGAAACTAAGCTGCAGGAAGAGCAAATTCCGGAGGAAATTAAAGCACTTAGTGATTATCATATCTACTGGAGCAGTGCTGAGAAGAAGGGATATTCCGGTACAGCAATATTCAGTAAGCTGAAACCCCTGTCAGTTATTACAGGTTTAGATGACTCAGATGCAGAAGGCAGGACAATTATAGCTGATTATGGAGAATTTGTCTTGATCAACTGCTATTTTCCTAATGGCAAGATGAGTGAAGAGAGATTAAAATTTAAACTTGAATTCTATGACCGTATGCTGGAGAAGATGGATGACTACGTGAAATCGGGACGTAATCTTGTAGTTTGCGGAGATTATAACACAGCGCATCATGAGATAGATCTAAAGAATCCTAAGCAGAATGAGAAGGAGTCGGGTTTTTTGCCGATAGAACGTGCCTGGCTGGATAAACTTCAAACGCATGGTTATGTGGACACTTTCCGTCATTTCGACCAACGGGCAGAGCAGTATTCCTGGTGGAGCTACCGATTTGGAGCACGGAAAAGGAATACAGGCTGGCGGATAGATTATTTCTGGGTCAATGCAGGATTCATTAATAAAGTGCAGTCAGCTTTTATCCAACAAACGGTAATGGGCTCAGATCATTGTCCGGTAGGAATAGAAATATAGAAGCTGCCGGCAGGATGCAGTCCTGTTTTCAGTTGACACCAAAGCTGCTGACAGGATTGTGGTAAAAAAATATTAAAGGAAGATATAATGCAGGGAAAAGAAATAGATATCATAGATGGTTTTAATACATTATGGGCAAAGCGTAAAATTATTATTGGGATAGTACTAATCACAGTATTAATATCCGCAGGTATAAGTTTATTATTACCAAAGTGGTATAAAGCAACTGCAGTAATTGTATCACCAATAGCAGATACAAGCTCAATCGGGTTAGCAGGTTTAAGTACAAAATCTTTAGGCTTTGGCAGTATGTTTTCTGATAATTCAGATCAACTTAGATTACTGGCAATATTAAAAAGCAGAACTATGTTAGATATCATAAATAATAAATTTGATTTACAGAATAGATATGAAATGGAATTTATAGAAAACACCTATGATGCTATTCAATCAAATTTGCGAATTAATATTGGAGAAGAGAACCAGATAATGATTTCATATTACGACAAAGATAAGGAGCTTGTTGCCGATGTGGTAAACTATATTGTATGCAGTTTAGACAGCCTGAATATTTCGTTATCAAATGATAACGCTCATAATAAGAGGGTATTTATAGAGAATAGGTATAATTCCTTAATAGATAGTCTGAGATATCTTGGCAAGGATATTTCTTCATATATGAAAGAAAACAAAGTAATCAGTCTTGAAGATCAGGTTTCATCTGCTGTATCATCTGCTGCTGAGTTAAAAGCTCAGATTATCATGAAAGAAATTGAATATGATGTTCAGAAAAGTGAATTATATGATAATAATGTATATTTATTGAATCTGGAAAAGGAAATAAAATTACTAAATAAGAAATATAATGAATTCTTTGAGGATCATGATAATGAACTTTTCCCAACGTTTGGAAGCATTCCTGAAATCCAGATACAATTATTGGAAAAGCAAAGGACTATAGAATATTATTCCAAGATACTTGAGTTTCTTGGACCTCAATATGAAAAAGCAAAAATAGATGAAATAAACTATACACCGACAATCCAGGTTATTGATACTCCCTTTAGTCCTAATTTAAGAGCAAAACCAAATAGAAAACTGATAGTGATAGTTGCAACTTTATCAGTATTTTTCCTAAGTATCTATATAATACTCTTGAGAGAGCGATTTCGTAGATAACAGGTAACATGCCTCTAATATTTCTTTTACTTATTTATTCAGGATTACTGAAATGGATACCGCTTCCATTTGATGTATCAACTGCTTGTCTCCTGATATTAGTCCCCTATTCACTGATCACAATATTATCAAGAAAGACTTTGATCAGTAGAGGTTATTATATAGCAATTTTACTATATCTTATTTTTATTACATGGTATGTTTTTACTATCATTTACACAGTATCAGAGAATTACTATATAGTAAAATCCATAAAATTAATATTCAATATATCTTCCTTCATACTGCCATATTTTATAATAAAAGATCAGAAAGATCTTAAACTAGCTTTCAATTTTTTATCAATAATGGGATTTCTGGTAGTCATTTCTATCTTTATAGTCTATTTCTTTTTTAATATTGAAATGATATTTTATAACGATTTACTTAATTTCCCAAATTACTTATCAATAAGCAGTTTTTTAGGAGTGGTGTTTTTGTTAAATTTACCTAAAACCACTTTATTCTCTCAAATTTTAAAAGTTCTAATTATTATTTCATTTTTGTTATTACGGGCAAGGGGACCTTTAGCCTTTCTTATGTTATTACTTATAATATACATAGCAAAATATTTGCCATTCCATAAGAAGTATCAAAGTCTAATGCTAATAATATTATTAGTTATATTTGCCTTAAACTGGGCAGGTGCAAGTCACACAATGCATCGATTTGCAATAATGGGCAGTGACGATTATTCTACTTATTCACGTGAATTACATTTAGTACGCAGTTTAAAGATCATATCCGAACATTTTCTTTTAGGGTGTGGAATTGGTTCATATGGAGTCTGTGCAATAAATATAGATCAAAGATATTATCCCCACAATATGTTTTTAGAAATCTTTTGTGAATCGGGATTGATCGGGTTATTAATATTCCTGATATTTCTGGCTTACGTATTGCAAGTAATTTATAATGAGTATATCTTAGGTAAACTATCAACTAATCCGATCTATTTAAGTATTCTTTTTAGTTGTTTATATTTATTCCTAAATGCAATGAAATCGAGTAACTTTGCAGATAACCGAATATTTTTTGCCTGGCTGGGTATTTTAATTTTAATTATTACCAATAGAAAGAAATTTGGAAATAATAATGAAAAAATATCTTAAATCACCTTCAGAGTTTACCAGTAATTTCCTGATACTTACAAGTGGAACAACTATATCACAATTATTTCCTTTGTTAGTAAGCCCGATTTTATCAAGATTATATTCTCCGGAAGAATTTGGAGTTCTGGCATTATTCACCAGTTTGATCACAGTTTTAGCGATTTTTTCCACAATGAGATATGATCAATCAATAATGCTGCCAGAAGACAATGAAGAGGCATATAAACTACTTTATCTAAATTTGTTACTTTCAATAATTGTCTTATTGATAAGTTCTCTGATAATTTTTTTTGTCGCCAGGTTATTATCTAATACCCTCAATAACGAGAAAATATATCCCTGGTTGTTTCTGCTTCCGCTATCAACATTTTTTATGTCAACCTACAGGATCTTTAGAATATGGTTTAATCGGCAGAAGAACTATAAGATAATGTCATCAGGATCGATTATACTTTCCTCTTCCAACAATTTAATTGGAATCATTTTAGGATTTCTGGTTAAAACTTTTAATGGAATGATGGTAGGGCGGATAATTAGTCAATTCTTATCCACATTATATATGTTAGTAAAATATTCTAAGAATAAATATAAATTTAGCAAAAAAATTAATTTCATAGAGATAGTGGAATTATTAAAAAAATATAAAAGTTTCCCTCTATTCAGTTTTCCAGCCGGATTAATTAATATTGTAACTAATCAATTGCCAATATTTATCATAGATTATTATTTTGGCACAAAAGTATTAGGTTTATTTTCATTAACTCAGCGAGTATTGGGTCAACCTGTAATCCTGTTTTCCAATTCAATATTAGAGGTTTTCAAAGAAAGAGCCACCAGTGACTATAATAAATATGGAAATTGCTTGAAGATATTCAAAAAGACTCTCTTATATCTGGTATTACTGGGAAGTCCCCTGTTCTTAATAATATTTCTATTTTCCAAGCAGCTATTTGTGATTTTCTTTGGACCTGAATGGAGTGTCACCGGCGAATACTCTCAAATATTATCTGTTTTTTTCTTTTTAAGATTCATTGCAAGCCCATTAAGCTACACAATATATATCACCCAAAAACAATACATAGACTTTATCTGGCAAGCCGTCCTGATCTCTTTGATAATTGTATCATTTTTAATCGGAATACACTTTAATGATATTAAAATCTGCTTGATCCTGTTTTCATCATCCTATTCATTTATGTATTTGATCTACCTGTTCATCTCTTATAAATTAGCCAAAGGAAATATTCGATGAGGATACTTTTAATCACTAACCTGTGGATAGGAGTTAAAGACTTCTTCTTTAAGGGGAAAGAAGACATTTCAGGAATGCCTGCCTTCTATAATGTATTTATCAGATTATTAAATTCGGACAAAGTTGAAAAGGTATTTGTTATAACTTTTATTAACTCTAAGCCTCAAAAATTAAATATACCGGTGAAATACATTAACAAAATTGAAGTTTATCCTTTTTTCTTCAGAAGTAAAATAGAACTTTTATTAAAAAGTATTCTGGCATCAATTTTGTCATTATTTCTCATCCTGAGCAAAAGAATTAATGTAATATCAGGGCATGGAGCTATTGGCTTTATTGCAGGAATAGTATCCATCTTTTCAGGAATTCCAAATATCAGACGTTTATATGGTTCATTTCTCATTAATGAAATTGAATCCTCGAAATTAGCATTATTTGTAAAACATCCCTTTGAGTACTTAGCTTTCTGCTTACCTGCCAAGGCAATAATTATTACAAATGATGGGACTCATGGTGATATAGTGTATCATAAAATCGGAAATAGAAGAGCAGAATTATTTTTTCTATTGAATTCAAGACCTTCAAACAACTATAGTGATGCTCAATTAGAAAAGCTGTCTGAATTAAATCTTCCGGAAAAATATATTTCTTACATTGCCAGAATAGATGAATGGAAACGTCAGCATCTTTTACTGGAAGCACTTCAAATTTTAGCAAGAGAAAACATTAATATTCCTGCAATTATTGTTGGGCCTATATTTAATCCTGATTATTACAATAAAATATGTGAATTTGTGAAAGTAAATTTTCCCGCAGAGTTAATAAAAATTATTCCTGGTCTTCCAAGACCTCTTATTTATCAGGTTTTAAAGCAATCAGAATTTACACTATCGTTGTATGAAACATCAAATCTTGGGAATGTCTTTTTAGAATCCTTAACATCTGGAACTCCTATTATCGGCTTGAATATTAATAATTCACTATCTGATTTTCCTGAGAATATTTATTACTCAATAAAGGAAAATTCCGTTGATACTATTGCTGAGGCGATCAAGAAACTCTGGTTTGATGATAATTTAAAAGATCAGCTGTCTTCTCTGAGTCGGGATTTTGCACTTAATAACTTATTAACGGAAGACAAAAGAGCGGAAATAGAAATTGAATTACTGTTCGAGTATATGAAATGAAAGAAAATATTACTCACTTAACTACAGTTCACTCACGCTATGATACTCGTATTTTTAGTAAAGAATGTTTCTCCCTGGATTTTGAGGGGTATCAGGTAAACTTAATAGTTGCTGACGGGAAGGGTAATGAGACTATCAATGGTATCAGAATAATTGATATCGGTCGCCCTAAAAATCGAATATTAAGGTCCACATATTACTTTATTAAGATATTAATCAAATCGTTTAAAATAGATTCAAGTGTATATCATATTCATGATCCGGAATTAGTTCCATTGAGTATTTTTTTAAAACTGAGAAAGAAGAAGTTAATATTTGATATTCATGAAAATATAACAAAACAGATTCTGGCAAAAGAATATTTACCAAAATTTACCAGGAAATTCTTATCAAAGACATACCAATTCATCGAAAGAATAACTTTAAAAAATTTTGACCACTTGATTTTAGCTGAAGATTCATATTTTGATCTATATAAGCAATTTGATAATACAATAATACATAATTTTCCTGTCGTTAAAAACCAGCTTATCAATTCTACTAATTCCCCAATTTCACAGATCGTCTATGTTGGTCACTGGTTTGAAATTGAGAGGGGTATTCTGGAATTACTCCAAGTAATAAATCAGCTAAAAACTCGCAATAAAATTCGCTTAGTACTAATTGGAGAATTCTATAAGGGTTCTGCTGCAGAAAGATTAGCAAGAAAGTATATAAAAGAGAATGATTTAGAAAACTATATCATCTTTAAAGGTAGAATGAAATATCATGATATTTTTCCAATTTTAGCATCTTCCACTGCAGGTATTGTGTGTTTACATCCTAAAGATAATTTCGTAACTTCCTATCCGACAAAACTCTTTGAGTATATGTTGTCTTCTATTCCAGTTATTTGTTCATCTTTTCCTCTCTGGGAAAGAATAATTTCTGAAAATGATTGTGGTATTTGTGTTGATCCGCTTAATGTGACTGAGATTGTAAATTCGATAGTGTACATATTAGATAATCCCTCCCAGGCAGCAATAATGGGTGAAAATGGCAGAAAAGCCGTAATCAGCAAATACAATTGGCAAAATGAAAGTAAAAAATTAATAAAACTATATAGAGATATAATATGAAAATAATTACAGTAGTAGGAGCAAGACCACAATTTGTGAAAGCAGCCGTTTTGAGCAGACTTATACAAGCCAGAGAGTCGGTTAAAGAAGTTATAATCCATACAGGTCAGCATTTTGATACAAATATGAGCAAAGTTTTCTTTCAGCAGATGGATATTCCTGAACCTGATTATAATCTGAATATTAATTCGCTGTCTCATGGGGCTATGACAGGAAGAATGATCCAGGGTATTGAAGAATTGATAGTAATAGAAAAACCTGACTGGTTACTGGTTTATGGAGATACAAATTCCACAATTGCCGGTGCATTAGCAGCCAAGAAATTACAGGTTAATATTGCTCACGTAGAAGCCGGATTAAGGTCATTTAATAGAGCTATGCCCGAAGAAATTAACCGGATACTCACAGATCGGATTAGTGATATTCTCTTCTGCCCCACTTCAACAGCAATAGAAAACTTGAAAAATGAAGGAATTGCTGGCTCAAGTGTAGTTTTATCCGGGGATGTGATGCTTGACGCAGTCAGAAATTATCTGCCCCAGGCTCTTGTTCCAGAAGCTGATCTCCCTCAGGAATTCATTCTTGCCACCATTCATCGTCAAGAGAACACAGATGACAAAGAAAGACTCTATCCAATCTTTGAGGCTCTGAATATGATCTCTGTTACTCTCCCGGTAGTTATTCCGCTTCATCCCAGGACAGCTAAACTGATTGATAGAAATAAGTGGCAGAATATTTGTTTTATTGATCCTGTCAGCTATTTTGAGATGTTGTTTCTGCTCAAGCATTGCTCTTTAGTATTCACAGACAGCGGAGGTTTACAAAAAGAAGCATTCTTTCTGGCAAAGCCCTGCGTCACAGTAAGAGATCAAACTGAATGGGTTGAACTGATTGATAATGGTTTTAATATGCTCACAGCGGCAAATATACAAGAAATTATCAGCAAAATTGAGATTATGTTAAAAAGAAACTTAGACTTCTCAATTGATCTGTATGGCAATGGTGATGCAGGTGGAATAATCCTTAATAATTTAATGAAATAGTTTTTCTTTAGGATATCCGCTTTTTGGAGTGCTTTCTCCGTGATAATGTGACGAGCTGAAAGCAGCTACAGTTCATCTTTAGAAGAATAACTTAAATCACTTATACCGTCTTGATCTTGGATTTCCAGCAGTATCTTCCCCTTTGATGGCTGGACTTTATAACTTCTATTATTTAATCAGAGTACACTTTCTCACCGATACAGCTTCCCCATTTACTTTTAAAAGATAGAAATATATACCAGACCCCAGAAGATTTCCTGATTCGTCATTCCCCTGCCAGTTCAAACTGTGATATCCTGAATTGAATTCTCCATTACCCAGCGAATTTACTTTCTGTCCTTTGATATTATATATTTCCATACTCACCTGACTATTTTCTTCTAAATAAAAACTGATTTCCGTTTCCGGATTAAAAGGATTTGGGAAATTCTGTAATTGATATCCCGTAGATAATATATGATCATTATCGATTTCATCAGGCACCTCAATTTCAGAGGCTAAAGTATAAACATTAAAAATGCTATCATTTTCAGTAATAAATAGAAGTTCACCGTCCGAAGTTTTCATTGTATATTTTGGAGTAATCTCCAAATCCTGATTATATACAATACCACCATTATTTCTATTTCTGATCTCCAACTGGTTGTCATCGAAATACATCATATAATGATCTTGCCCATTTACTGTAACACAGGTTGAAGCTCTAATATCAAGTGGGTCAAGGTTTGTATTAGTCCTTTCCCAGAGCACTTCAGAGAAATCAGGAGAATACCTTTTTATATGAAAGCTATGTCCTTCATCGGTATCTATAAGATAATAGTAAATGATCATACCTTCATTTGCATAATCATTAACATTACTTGCGATTGGTGCAAACCGCACTGGATTATGACTTGCTCCCTCAGGATCACTACTACCAGAAATCTGGAAAATATCAAATACTTGAGAAGTATATTCTTTAGTTATTAATTTCAGATGATAGTCTGTATTTTCTGAAGGACCTCCTGGATAAGAATCGTTCCCAGACATATGATAAGATGTGGAAATAATATAATCAAAATTATCATAATTATATAGATTTTTTCCACAACCATCAAGCGTTTCTAAATAAGCAAGTGAATCTCCATCAAAAGTATATTTGTTTGAAGTACTATTAACAAAATAATAATTCAAACCCGGAAAATACTGGGATTCTTTCGCTCCGAAATGAAGCACTATAATATTATCAATTAGAACCGGAGCAATGCAAGTTATATCAATGGAGGTTCCATCAATGTCATCATCCTCAGGCCATAAGAAAATAGAAAGACTATCTATCAACTGTATAGACTCCAGATTATAAATACATAAATCCAGATAGACGTTTCCCCCCATCGGATTTGTTGAATCTCTATGAGTAAAAACATTGACTAAGTATTTTTCATCATCGTTTTCAAAAATCTTACCTCTTCGATAAACCTGATGAGCTTCTCTATCAATTTCCTGTTCATAAATTGATAATTCTTCTCCATTTAAACTATAAAAACTTATTTTCCAGTATGGTGGATTGTTAATAGTATTGTAGCGATTATGTCCAGATATTAGGCAGATTTCTTCTTCTCCATCATTATTTATATCCAATAAACTAAAATATCTAAATTTCCTAGTTGATGAACTTCCCTCCATACTGAATTGATATTGAAAATCAACCTGACTCTTAAGAGAATAAAAAAGGCACAATATTAATAAAATTATCAAACTGTATTTCATCTTAACCTCCATCTTTCCGTAAAAGATTATATTCTATACTAATAAAAATGTAATCTTATAAATAAGTGTCAAGTTTTTATTTTGACAGTCTGGCATCCCCCGAAATCTCAGGCTTTTTTGTTTTCATCTTCACCCTGAAAGGGTATAACTACGGCAAAGTCTAATAACCATGGGTTTTAGCCCTTGAACCCCAAACCACGTAAAGCCCCACCCCTTCCCGCTTTCGGCAAAGCCGAAAGCGGGAAGGGGTGGGGATATTTTTCTTTCATTTTTCCATGGGTTTCACCCATGGCTACTAAAGTACAACCCTTTCAGGGTAAAGAATAATTTCAAATAATAATAAACTGTAAATCTATATTAATTTGCGTGTTATGTGTTGTTATAAGTAAATAAAACAGGGGTATGCCTGTTTATTTCCAGTATTGAAATCTGATAAATACTTACGCAGTGCGTTGACATAATTTTGAATTATGAATGTTGAATGTAAATATTTTAACCTCGGAGGCACAGAGTACACTGAGGTTTATTTTGGATATATTATCGGAGATAATGTGATGATTACAGCCAATGCTTCCAGCTCTGGAATTGGTAACTAATTGAAGTTTTTCGAAAACGAAGATCAACTCGATAGCTGGAGTTGGTTTTTGCTTTTCCCACGAAGTGGTTAGCTAGATCAAACTTTCCAGTTTGATGGAAGCTAAAGACTTAATCTGGATAGATTAAGCAACAATTGTAGATATTCAACTGAGTAGTGTTAGTATCCTGAAAATAAAAAAGTATTCTTTCTCAAGTTTTCAGCGATGAAAGAATCAGATGAATTTTCTTTTACAAATTTCAGGCAATTCATATGACCTTGGGATATTTTTCTACCCACTATTTTTTTTGCGAAGAGCTGATAAATCCAATTTCTCAGATATATGGGTTTCGATAATACTTTGTTCATATTGCCTTGTAATCAACTCTTTGCCAGCTAAGCCAATATCCTGTCGATAATTCTTATCAGCTAATAATAAATACAATTGCCTGCTAAAATCATTCTTATCACTGGCTGTCAAAAGATGCTTTCCCGGGGTTGCAGAAATACTGTCAGCTACTGCTTGAGTAGTTAATACTGGCAATCCGCAAGCCATTGCTTCCAGTACTTTGTTCTGAATTCCGGCGGAATAAAACATGGGAGCCAGAAATACATCACTGTTTAATAATTCATGATAGAGGTCATCCACAAAACCCAGTACTCGGGTGGAATTTATTCCATGCATTTTTTTTACTTTCTCAGGATTAGCTCCAATAATATCAAATCTTGATTTCCCGGCAAACTCAGGCATGATTTCCTGAACACAAAATTCTACTGCCTGAATATTATGCGGTACACTCATATTACCCACAAAGACTAGTCTATTGAACAATGAATAGTTTTTTGATTCAGCACATATCCTTACCGGGTTAGGAATTACTGAAAAATATTTATAATCATCCAAGCCAAGAGATTTTATATCATCGCCAGTAATAAACCAGTTATCATCAAACTTTTTCCAAATGTTTTTTTCACACTTGCGCATTCTTCTGGCTTCTTCCTGATAAAACAATTTGGAGAAAAAAGGTCGGAATTTAAGGCTTCTTTGATATTCACGGGAAATGCAATCTGTGTAATCAAGAATTTTATGAGCTTTGATTCCCTCCGGGAGGTAATATGCAGTTCTAATTAAATGGAAATAAATTATCTCTATCTTATTTTCAATTACTATATTCTTGATTTTTTTCTTTGCTCCAGGCTTATAATAATAAGCAATCTGGGAAGGTCTACTACCAAATATATTGCATAAAACCTTAAAAAAAGACCCAATTTTACTTTGTTTTTCAAACCAGACCTTCTGGCAAAACTCCTCTACAACAGCCTTGTATTCTAATTCCTGATTGTTTTCATAAAATGTAAAAAGGAAGACATTATGCTCCCTCGAAAATATCTTCAAAAACATATTAGTCCGCAACTTGTCACCTCGATTAGGTGGATATGGCGGTCTGGAAGTGATAAATAAAATATTCATTATCTATCTTCCCTAATGTGTTCATTACCTCTTATCAGCCATTGATCTCCAACCAGTGACCAATAGGAAATGTCACCGTTATCTTCCGGTTCATTCCATTCCTGCACGCTTGCCCCATTCACATAGAAAATTCTCCGGCACGTCACTGTAGCTCTATCACCATCCAGTTCTATTACTATATCACTCAGCTCCATCTCCTGAAAATCATTCAGTCTGATCTCCCAATCAAGGAGAACATCATCAATATCATCGCCATTATGCAGATAACTATTAGCATAAAATACCATTATCTCATCTATATGATGCAGATTAAAAGCTAATTCCAGAGCATCCAGAGCATTTGCAATCTCCCCTGTACTTGCTTCTTCAGGGGAACTCAGATCACATCCGCCTACTATTAATGCTATTAAAAAAAAAGAATAAAGTATTTTTTTCATAGCTTCAAAATAACTACATTCTCTATATGCCAGGTTTGCGGAAACATATCAAAAGGCTGCATGTAAATTATCTTGTAACCTGCTTCCGAAAACTGCTTGATATCTCTTAACTGGGTCATTGGATTGCAGCTCATGTATGCTACCACCGGTATTTTATGGCTAACTATCTGTTCAATGATCTCTTTGGTGAGTCCTTTGCGGGGAGGATCAAAAATCACTGTCCCTATTTCTTCCTTTGCCAGAATGTCCGGCAGCATGGTCATGGTATCACCACATTGATAATCAACTTCAGTTAAACCGTTTGCCAGGGCATTGCTTTCGGCATTAGCTATAGCTGCCTGTGAATTATCAATCCCAATAACTTTCTGACCTGATTTCGCCAGGCAGATACCTAAAACTCCAGTACCACAATAGGCATCCAGAATAGCTCCACCGGCAGGCAATATATCTTCCAGAAATTCTATAACCTTATCCAAAACTTCAATATTAACCTGAAAAAATGAATTATATGCCACTTTGAATACTTTGCCATAAACCTGCATCTTAAGATATTCATCGCCAAATAAAACCTTATCTTCCGAGCCCAGTATCACATTACTCATCTCGGGATTAATATTCTGGATCACTGCTGTGATCTGGGGGAAATTGTCCCTGAGTACTCGCACAAGCTGGTTAGTAAACGGCATTCTATGTTTACGGCTGACAATTATCACCTGAATATCCCTGGTTCCGGGATCCTGCCTGAACCCTATATGCCGAATATTCCCCTGTCCGGTGGCTTCATCGTATATCTCTGTATTAGTTACCATGAAATGGTCACATAATGCTTGAGCTATCTCATCAAAGACCATAGGCTCAATCAGACAGGTATTATGCTCAATGATCTTATGGCTATACCGGGCAAACATTCCAAAGATGATCTTGCCATTTAACGCTTTCAAGGGATAAAAGCACTTATTGCGGTAATGCATATCCTGCTTGCCAAAACCTATCGGAAGCCGGGTTCCCGTATCCTGCTTATAAAATATCTCGCTGATGATAGCTTCTTTATATTCTAATTGTTTCTCCCTAATAATATTCAGCCAGTCGCAACCGCCACATCTGCCGAAAGCATTACAGCCACTGCTGCAGCGTGCTGCTGATTTCTCTATCACCTTTTCTATTTCGCCAAAAAAAACATCTTTCTTCTTGTGGGTTACCCGCACTGTCACTAAGTCGCCCGGCACTCCCCCATCTACAAATATCTTCCTGCCATCATTATCTGCCAGTCCGTAACCCTGATACACTTTTTTAATTATTCTGATCGGTTCTGTAATTTCGATGATTTACCTCATATTTTTTTTAATAAACGCATTATGCGTAATTTCCAGACCATGAATATTGCTTCTCTGATTATTTTCTTAGACATCTTGGACTGCCCCTCTCTGCGGTCTGTGAACACAATAGGCACTTCCTCAATTTTATATTTCTTACACCAGGTGCGATAATTCATCTCCACCTGAAATGAATAACCATCTGATAATATCTCATCAAAATTAATACTTTCCAATACTCTACGATGAAAGCATTTAAACCCGCCGGTAGGGTCTTTTACGGGCATACCGGTGATTATCCGCACATACATGGATGCGCCCCAGCTTAATATCAGTCGTGAAAGAGGCCAGTTCACCACATTTATTCCCTTCACATAGCGGGAGCCTATCACCAGGTCATTGTGCTGAGCTGTTTTCAACAGTACCGGCAACATCTGGGGATCATGCGAAAAATCAGCATCCATCTCAAAGATATATTCATAACCCATATCCAGTCCAAACTTGAATCCTGATAAATAGGCACTGCCTAATCCCAGCTTTCCGGGTCTTTCTATCAGATGGACACGCTTCTCATGTTTCTGGATTTCTTTTACTGCCAGGGCTGTGCCATCCGGTGAATTATCATCAACGATTAATAGCTCCAGCTGCCCATCCTGCTCAAGTACTGCGGGTATGATCTCATGAATATTTTCGATCTCATTATAAGTGGGTATTATCACCAGGGAATGCATAATTATCCTTTTTTCTTATCCAAATTATTTTCATACTTCTGCTTTTCAGCAATTTTTTTAAACACTCTGGCTGGATTACCTAAAACAACAGTTTCTTCCTCAACATCCCTGCTTACAACACTGCCTGCTGCCACAGATCCATTCCTGCCTATTACTTTTCCGGGTAATATGGTGGCATTTACACCTATCCTGCCCCCATCTTTTATGGTTACTCCCTTAAAATGCTTAAATCGCTCCGGGTCTCTGCCCATATAGTTATCATTGCTGGTTGCCACACAGGGTGCCACAAAGCAATAATCACCTAATTCCGAATAAGCTGTTATATAGGAATTGGTCTCCAGTTTATTGCGGCTGCCAATTTTACAAAAATTCTCTATCGTCACATTGCGTCCAATAATATTGTACTCACCCACTTCCACATCTTCACGCACAGTTGCCAGATCAGCTATCAGATTATTCCTGCCCAGCTTTGCTCCACAATAAATGGTCACATGAGCACCTATCAGGCAGCCATCTCCGATTATAGCCGGTTCATAGTCCTTCTTATCCGCAAAAATACTGCGTGGTGAACGTAAGGGCTCCTTGCCTATCACACTGTTATCATCTATCCGTACACCTTCTCCTATCCGGGTCCCGGCATGAATTACGACATTATGACCGATCAGGCAATCTGAACCAATAGTCACTCCCTCAAGAATGACCACATTCTTACCCAGAGCAGTATTTTTACCTATCCGGGCTGTTTCTGATATATGAGTACTCATTAATCCTCCATCAATCAGGGTAAAATTTCTGAAATGGTTTATTCAGTAAAGTTTTTTATCTTCTATTATAGGCAGTTATTAAAATATCTTCTCCGATTCTCTCTACACTTTTGTACTGTAACAGGTGTCTTTCTATCATAGAGCCGTGTTCCGGCAGCAAAAGTAATTGCCTGCCATTACCCAGTAACTGGGGAGCAATAAAGATAAAATACTTATCGATCAAGCCTGCCCGTTCAAAGCTGCTTACCAGCTTTTCACCAGCTTCCAGCATTACTACGCTTATCTCACGGCGATAAAGCTCTTGCAGCACTGCCTCTATTTCTAATTTCCCGCCTTTCAATACTTTCACATCCACACCCAGTTCTTTTAAAGCAGATGCTTTTTCTGCTCTAGCTGCTGCACAGCAAAAAACCAGGGTCTTCTGCTCATTAGCACTCATAACCAGCTTACTCCTAACCGGAATGCGCAAACTGCTATCCAGCACAATGCGTAAGGGCTGGTGGTTTTCTCCATCATTCCTGTTATTCAGCTGCGGATCATCCTGCAAAATCGTACCTATTCCGGTTATAATGGCATCAACTTCACTGCGAAGCTCATGCACTTTCTGCCTTGCCGGCTCTCCGGTTATCCATTTTGAACTGCCATCTGCTCCAGCGATATAACCATCAAGTGTTATAGCTGATTTTAAGATCACAAAGGGTCGCTGTTTCTGCATATTAGTAAGATAATATTCCAGTTGCTCAGTAATCTCTGCACTCCGAAATCCCTCTTCCACTTCAATCCCGGCTGCTTTTAACTGGATAATGCCCTGCCCGTTCACCCGGGGATTAGGATCCTTTATACCAATGTAAACCTTTCGAACTCCCGCTTTTATAATAGCCTGCGTGCAGGCTGGCGTTCTGCCTTGAAAGCAGCAGGGTTCCAGAGTTACGTACATTTCTGAATTATTACTTTCCGCCCCTGCCTGCTTCAAAGCCTGTATCTCAGCGTGATCAGAGCCACATTTCTGAGTAACTCCTTCACCAATTAGCTTGCCATCTTTAACTATTACACAGCCTACAAATGGATTGGGAGATGTCCTGCCTCTACCGGATTCAGCAATTTCTATTGCCTTATCCATCAATTTCAGTTTCTGGTTCATCTGCAAATGCTATTCCTCTGGCTGATAAGGCTCCCGATGTTCATCTTCATTGCATTCCATATTACCAAAGAAATGATAGATCACTTTCACTGCAACTGCCAATATTGCCAGTGCTATACCAACGTTAAGCATCTTCTTGCCAAAATCTTTCATCATAACCTCCTATTGATTTCTTTCTTATAAAATAATCGAAATCAGCTTAGATCAATTATTTATTTTTTTTTAGCCGTTTTATATTTGCCTGTAAAGGTTCGAAATCTGGCTCAAGCTCCTCACATCGCTTCAAATATACCTCCGCTGACTTATAATCCTGCAAATCTATCTTGATCGCTGCCATATTGTTCAACGCTTTCACATTGTCCGGCTCAATCGCCAGCAATCTCTCATAATAAACTGCTGCTTTCTCCAGTTCACCTTCCACATGGAGCTGCAAACCATAATTATATAAAGCCTCTCCGAATCCGGGATCAAGACGCACTGACCGTAAAAATGACTTCTTCGCCTGCTTTCCTTTACCCTTTAAAGCTGACGTAACACCCTGATAATAATGCAGATCAGCAGAATCAGGATATATCGAGAGATACTTAACTAAAAGGTCTTCCGCCTGAGATAATTCGTTTTTGGATAATAAAACTGCTATATGACCCATAGCTTCATTTTCACCATTCACCACTTCCATTTTGCCATTGTAATGGCTCTCCACCTGCCACGTTTCTCCCTGCTGTACCAACTTCAAACTCAGATCATATTTACCGTTTACATCAAAAAATACCAGCGCTTCCCGCTTATCTTCACTTAATGCAGAAGCTACCAGCTTGAATTCATTCATCTTCTTTAAGATTATATCATTCTTCTTTTGACTGATAAAATCCGCTCTCCATTCCTCATCCTGCCGCACTTCATCCCCATTGCAGATATGATCAATAGAAGCCTCAATATCTCCTGCCAGGATCAAACGCAGATATGAACTCGCAATATCCTCATAACTTTGAGGTTCCGGCACGGTTTCCAATGCCTGCAATTCTAATTTTTTCTTTATGTAATTTATATTATAGATAGATTTTAAGTTATATCTCTTAAAGTAGTTTATTACTTCTTTTTTGCCTGCTTCTGTTCTGGCTAATTCCTCAGGGATACCACCGCCTAACTCCGGTTCAGGCATTCGCATCCACAAGTCCATCAGGTTTTTGATCAGTCCGCGATACTCCGTTAATGAATCGGCATTTGTTTTACTGATATCCATTCCGGAACCACCTTTCAGACTATACTTACATTCTTCGGGGCATTTGCGGTCATAACGGATATTATTGCAGCATTCCCAGCAAATATCTCTGCCTTTTCTCAGGCAAAAGCGCTGCTGTCTTCTTACTTTACATAGTTTACATTTACTATTCTTTATTAAGCTCATACTTTATTTAACTCCAATTGAGGCGGCAGGTTACGTTTAAATTCAGATTTATTATAAAGTTCCTTGACCCGCTTCAGGTCTTTCTCTTCAATTCCTTCTGCAATAATTTCTGCTTCAGGTAATTGCTGTTCATATAACCGGTAGAGTATCTCATCTAACCTGGCATAAGTTAATCCCATCTCGCTCTCATCGGTCTGCCCGTCCCACAAATCTGCCGTTGGTGCCTTATCTATCAATTCCCGAGGTATTTGCAACATCTCAGCCAGCTCATACACTTCTGTCTTATATAAATGACCCAGAGGCTCAAAGGCACAGGCTCCGTCACCATGCTGCGTCACATAACCCGTCAGTAGTTCAGATTTGTTTCCAGTTCCTGCTACCAGTCCACCGTATCTGGCAGATTGGTCATAAAGCACGCACATCCGCTCTCTTGCCATGCGGTTACCTCGCCGCAATGCTGATGCTTCCGGGAAATAACTTGTAAAATAACTATCTACCATTGGAGAAATATCTATTTTCTGATATTCCACTCCCAGATATTCTGCCAATAATCTGCCATGTAACAGACTGTCTGGATGGCTCGCTTTATACGGCATCAAAAATCCCTTCACTTTCTCCTTTCCTATTGCTTCCACACACATGGCAGCCGTCACGGCAGAATCTATCCCGCCACTTATTCCCACTATTAAATGATCCAATCCTGCCTTACTCAATTGTTCACGTATGAATTCAATTATTCGTTTTCTTTCAATGCCTAAATCTATCTTGCGCATCTTCACCTTCCTGTATTTTATTCCATACAACCATCTTTTTCCCAATTTTCCCGTCAAGACTTTATAGAATTCCCTGGTATCCCCCCGAAATTCCTATCGCGGAATATCTACAAAGCCTGTAAAGAGCCTCTCATTAACCCCTAAATTCATTTAGGGGTTGTATAGTGAACAAACTGTGTGTAGTCACTTTAGTGACTTCTCTGTAAATCAGAGTAAGTCTTAGCAAAACACCTATATATTAGTACAGGCATCTTGTTGATTCTTTAATTACTCTAACATATAGTTTTGTAGTAAATTAGCTCAACTCCGAAATACTAATTAAATTACATTACATTTAATTTTCAATTACTCCCTCTATCCCTCATAAGATAGCAATCTTTATCCTCTTATTGATCCTGCCCTTACTTTTATAGCCACTAATTTTGATAGTTCCTATCTCTGAGGTTGATTTCACATGAGTTCCTCCATCAGCCTGCTGGTCAAGATCAGCGATAGTCACTACCCGGATTTCAGTAAGTGCTGCCGGCAGCAGATTAATCTTGGTGCGGATCAAGTCAGGTATTTTTTCCGCTTCTGACCTTGGCAATATCTGTGAAGAGACTGCTAAACCTTTCTTGATCTCAAAATTAACTTTTTCTTCAATTTCTGCTACTAATTCCGCATTAAAATTCTCAAATTCAAAATCCAGTCGTCCAGCTAAAGGCTCCATATTACCCCCAGTCACCTGAGCCTGATAATCACGCCAGGCAATGGCACTCATTGCGTGCATGGCTGTATGGGTACGCATCAGCTTATATCGCCTTTCCCAGTCAATTTTACCCGTAAGCTTCTCCCCCACATCAGGCAGTTCGCCATTGATAAAATGCCAGACCTTTCCACCTTCTTTCTTCACTTTAATCACTTCTACGGTCTTATCCTGATAATGCAGTATTCCAAAATCACAGGGCTGTCCACCACCTGCCGGATAAAATGCCGTTGCAGAAAGCACAACTGCCTTCTGTTCTTCATCTACTTCAATCACCTCTGCCATAAATTCCTGTAAATAGCTGTCTTCCAGATATAGAAGTTCTGTCATATTTTTCACCTCATTTATTTTCCTGATAATTTCAGATAATCCAGAGAAAAATCTCTGCCACTAATACGCTTAAATAGTTCAGCATAAGGATAACGCCCAGATGGCTTTATCACCTTATCAATCACAAACCTGCCAAAATCTTCCGGTTTCTCCAGTATATTATTTATCTGCTGCTGTTCACAGAACACCTTTTTCAGCATCGCACCTGTAACGTCTCCCATAAAATAGTTATGCAGATAAATTGGATGAGTAGTATGATGGATCAAAAAACCCCATACAGGTTCCTCGGCATAAGGTTTTTTGTCTAATAACTCCGCATACATCTTCCATTTAAGCTCATGAATATCGTCTATGCTCTTGATCGGATTCAGGTAGAGAGCCTGATCAAAAAATATATTCTCTATAGCTGCCAGCGAATTTAGCTTCTGCCACGCTTTTAGTTCGCTAAAATGCTCCCGGGCACTCTCCAGCTCATCGGCAAAAAAATCAGCATAAAAAACTTCCTCATACAGAAACGCTCCAAACAGGTTCGCTATACCTTCAGAAATTATTCCACTTACCCCATAATTCAGCAGTATATCATCTACATCAAGCCTGGCAAAGTGCATAGCATGTCCTGTTTCGTGCAAAAGCACTCCAAACTGATTGTATCGGTTCTGCACATTTGCCAGTATCCGTGATTCCACTCCTGCCTCAATCGGGAAATTATATCCCCATTCCGATTTATTCTGTCTTGGGAACACGTCATAAGTTGTATTATCAGAGCTGATATCAATGCCAAATCTGGAGTATAAACGTCGCAGAGGTTCATAAAAACCGCTCATATCTACTTCTTTCTTCAGTTCAGGAGCTATTTTGCCACTCAGATAACCTCCATCCCAGGGCTGCAACTCCTCCTTGCCCAGATATTTCTCTGCAAAATCTTTCTGAACGCTTTTCATCTTAGGCAATTGCTCCTGCAATTCGCTGCGCCAGGAACTGAATATTCCCGGGTCAAGTTCTCTTTGTTCCAAAGAATAATTCACATAATTATCTGCACCATACAATCTGGCATATTCTTTGCGCATTTCCAATAGCTCTATAAACCCGGTATCGACTAAGGGTTTATTCACTGCTGCCCGTGACATATAAGCTTCTTTTCTCAATTCAGCATCATCGCTTTGCTGGATCATCTGGGCAATTTCCACAGATGTCACCTGCCTGCCCCGCACCTTATTACGATGAGTATTTAATACCTGCGAAAGCTCAGTAGTTTTCTGCTCCATCCGCTCACTCAGTTTATTCAATTCAGCAGATAAATGGTAGTTTTTAAAGCGTCTTTCTATATTCTCCACCCGCCTCATATCTTCAGCACTTAAATCCTTTTCAAGATGATCAAGGATAATATTATACTTCTTTGGATCCTTCATTACCTTCAGCATTTTCTTATATGCTTCTTTGATGCCAAAATCGTAACCAGTGGTATATTTCACCCAGTTCAAGCGTGAATATTCGGTAGAAATATTTGCCAGTTCCCGGGCTATTTCCTTCACTTTGATAATATCTGCCATAACTTCTCCCTGTATTATTTTTCTCTATCTGATAAATGTTTTTCTCCCGCAATATTGTCAACCAGTATTAGACACGCCAGGTATCCCCCCGAAATGAAATAATTTTGTAGCATCTCTAAATTAATTGTCAAGCACTAATCTCATTAACTGGCATCCCCCCGAAATTAAAACAATTTCTGCAGCTAAGTCATACGTGCACCGCTAGGTATTTCCAGGGGCGCAGATGACGACCATTATCAGCAGATTCCAGCATGATATATTTCTCAGATTGAAATTTGGAATAGATTAGTTGATTGGTCGTAGTTCTCGCCCCACTTCCGGAGTACCGCCAGCGGTGCAAGTCCTGCTTAACTGGTCAATTATCATTTAATTTCCTGCTATGAAAACAAAAAAAACAGGGGGGATGCCAGGTATTAGACTCGCGCCTTCCCTGAAACTAAATATCTGCTATTGAGTAATATGTGCACCGCTGGTGTACTCACAGATGCAAGTCCTGCTTATCTGATTATTTCTCTATAGAAATTCTAATGAAAAAATAAATGACTGAGATTTACGTTCAGCATTATATCAAGATATACTTGATTATTAAAATCTCCTTTATCTAATAAAGCAATATTCAATTGGAATTGGTAATAGTCTTTGTACTGGAAATTTAATCCAATACCAAAATTGTATTTCTCGGCATCGTCATCTTTGCCGGTGCGTAAAGACAATATATCCAGAAACGTTAATTCAATACCGCTCGAAGAAAACTGAAATTCGTTAGAATTACAAGTTTCATAGGATATGTACATGGTAACTACATTTTTAGATATATCAGATAGCACGTCATAGTATTCAGGCAGGTATTTCTCCAAATCGGCTGCTAACCGTAGAGAAAATCCTGATTTAAAACTTTTATTATAAGAGGAAATAATACCATTTAAATCCATTGCAGTAATTATATCTGCTTTCAGGTAATAATATTCTTTGAAGTTGGTTTCGTTTAAAGGACTGATTCTTAATACCATTCCCAATCCATCAGAATAATTGTATTTTGCATCCTCATTTCCCTCTATTTCAGAAGTACCGTAATTCGGGGTATTACTTTCATAGGCAATGCCTCCATTATATCCCATCGATAAATCTGTAAAATTCTGCCAGTCAGAAGTTAACTCATTGGTATTATAATTATTATAAATCTCAAGTAAGTTAAAACCAAAAGCAAATTGCGATGATGAATCATAATAATCTGCAGTTTTTACAAGATTGCCATCCTCATCAATTTCGATTCTATCATTTTCTTTATAACTATAACCAAATTTGCCATGTGAATTAATCATAGGAAGCATAACTCCCATGCCTTTATAACCATAAGTGATATAAGCTGCTCTGTATGAAATCTCATTGTAATTTGAATCGTTTGCCGAACTATATCCCAGGCTAAAACCTCGATGGTAACCCAGTTTAGCGGGATTACTCCAAACACTGAGAGGATTGGTATTCCAGATATTGCAGCAACCGCTTACGCTCCCAAAAACCCTGTCAAATGCTGAGGGAGAATGATAGGATGGATATGAACAATTTAATGTGTAGCTCGGAATACAAATGATAATTATTACTATTACTAACAATATCTCCCTTTTCATAACACCTCCTAAATGATTATATTAGTCTATATTAGACAATACCTAATTATCACAGCCAGCTTTATCACCATGTCATAAAAAAGAATTTGCTTTTTAATTAGGATTTACTTTCAAATAATACTTCTGCATTTAAATATGTCAATATTTTTTCATAGCATCTCTCATCCCCCCGAAATTAAAACAATTTCTGCAGCTAAGTCATACGTGCACCGCTGGGTATTTTCTGGGGCGCAGATGACGACCATTATCAGCAGATTTCAGCTTGATATATTTCTCAGATTGAAATTTGGAATAGAGTAGTTGATTGGTCGTAGTTCTCGCCCCACTTCTGGAGTACCGCCAGCGGTGCAAGTCCTGCTTAACTGGTCAATTATCATTAAAATTCCTGCTATGAAAACAAAAAAAACATGGGGATGCATGTCATTTTCTCTTCGCCTTACAATCTTAAATCCACTTTCTGCTTGTATAAAGAAAAATCTGCCAGCTCAAAGATTACCAACTTATCAAGCAATTGCGGTTCACCAAAAATATTATTCACTATTTCCTGAGTCATAACAGAACCAATAATTTTCACGATCTGGGGTACTACAGGTATTATTTCCGGGAAATCCTGCTCACCTTGATATAAAGTGCGTAAGCTTCTCCCTTTATTAATGGTTGTAACCTGACCGAAATCATTTTTCACACCACCATGAACCATAAAAACTTCTGATTCGAGCAGATTCTCCAGATCAAATCGGGAATTATAATTATCCAGACAGTCAGCTATGCCATCAAATGAATGTTCATCTCTCAAAGCAACAAGAGCATTCTCATCTCTGATATCTATCCGGGCGGTAATTATTTCTGTATAACTATGAATATCTGCTAATCTATCTGCTGCAGCTTTCACTTTTGCCTGTCCTATATCCCTTGAGGTGTACAGCGATTGGCGGTTTAAGTCCGGCAGATCAACTTTTTTGTTATCTATCAGGATAAGCTTACCTACTCCTAATCTATATAATGAATCGCATACAACTGAGCCTAATCCACCCAATCCGGCAACTACGATAGAAGACTCGCGGATCAATCTCATTTTTTCTTCTCCCAGAAACATACTATGTCTGGAAAATATCTCACTGCTGCCCATTATCCACCTCCCCCGGGTGGAAACAAGGCTATCTCATCCCCATCCTGCACCCTTGAATTTAATTTATCAAGATGATGGATATTCCTGCCATTTATCAAGATTATAGTACCTGTTATTAACTTCCCATCCTGTACTAATTTATGGAGAAACGGCGTTTTGACCTTCTTTGCTGCTTCCTCAAGAACTGTTGATATTGGTACATCAGCCAGTTCAAGCTCTACCTGTTCAATTTTAACCAGTAATCTCAGTAAACTGTAAAACTTTATAGTTATCATATTCACCTAAAAAAAACAGGGATACTGCATATACAGTATCCCTGTTATTTAATTGGATTAAACTAATCCTAAATCCTTTAAAGTTGATGTTTTAATGTATCCCTTCTCATCCCAGCCGCGTAACTGGTAATATTCGGGGAGAATTTTTTGTAATTGCGAATAACACCCTTTCTGTGGCCCATCAGGCAGAGGTTCATGCAGCAGACGATCCGGCAAGGTATCCTGGTCAGGTAGTATCCCGGCTGCCAGATTGAATTGACGCTCCAGATTCCAGATCCTGTCACCTATCTTAAGCGTTTCCTCTGTTGTTAATTCCGTATTCAGAACAGCATTGATCAGATCACGATATTCATCTCCACCCAAAGCAAATGAACTGAAGAGACAAAGTCCCGCAGAATCAATCACAGCAGTGAGATCCTGGAAGATCTTCACCCAGGCAGGTTTACCTTCCAGAGCTTGCGGATCAAGCTTTTCCGGTACTCCCAGTATCTCCGGCGATATCATATATCCTCGCACATGACATCCTCCCCGGTTTGAGGTGGCATACTGTAAGCCATGACCCTGTACTCCCCTGGGGTCATATGCTGGTAATTCCTGCTTTTTCACTACCATCGCCAGCTCTGGATGACCATAAGCCTTTCCCAGTCTATAGGCACCATCAGCCATTTTAGCGGCTAATTTTGTTTCACGGTATGCCATCCCTTTTACATAATAAACCACTGCTTCTGAATTGCCAAATCGAGGTTCCACCATATCTTCCAGATCTTCCTTTGGTATGAACCCCTTCTCATAAAGCTCCATTGCCAGGGCAATTGTTGCTCCTGCTGATATTGTATCAAGACCCAGTTCATTGCACAAAAAATTAGCTTCCGTAATCGCGATAAGATCATTTGCTCCGCAATCTGCACCAAGACTCCAGCCACTTTCATATTCAGGACCTTCACCTTTAAGTCCATTCGGCAAAGCAACCTCTCGCCCACAGGCAATCACACAGCCATAACAGGCAGTATTATTTTGCAGATACTTTTTATTGACCAATGCTTCCCCGCAAACCTCTGCTACTCCTGAGAATATTGCGGACTGGAAGTTTCTGGTTGGGTATAATCCGTTTGAATTGATAATATTATCTAAAACTTTTGTACCCAATGCCGGTAATCCCTCTCCCGTTACAGGATGAGCTTTCAGCATACCATTTTGGACTTTCACGATTTCCTTGAATTTCTCAAGCTGTTCTATATCAACTCTTCTGCTGCCTTTTACGATGATCGCTTTCAAATTCTTGGAACCCATAACAGCACCAACTCCACTTCTACCGGCTGCCCGGTGTTTGTCATTCATGATAGCAGCAATTTTAGAAAGGTTCTCACCTGCGGGTCCAATACAGGCAACCTTGGCACCCTCTACGCCAAAAGCTTCCACCAGCTTGTCTGTGGTTTCATGAGTGCTCAATCCCCAAAGTGCTTTGGCATCAACTATCTTCACGTCCTCATCGTTTATGGAAATATATACCGGTTCAGCACTTTTTCCTTCAATGATGATCATCATAAATCCGGTGTTTCTAAATTCTGCCCCAAAAAATCCTCCCGAATTACTGGATGCTATTGTCCCGGTTAGTGGACTTTTTGTCACTACCATATAGCGACCACCGGTCGGGGCAAAGGTTCCGGTTAATAATCCATTGGCAAAGATCAGCTTATTAGCTTCTGAAAGAGCATCAATTTTGGGGTCTATCTCATCAATGAGATATTTGCTCCCTAAACCTCTACCACCCAGGAATTTCCGGAACAGTTCCTGCTCAATTTTTTCGACTTTGATAGTTTTTTTGGTAAGATTGATTCTTAATAACCTGGCATCTGTAACAGTATAACTCACTTTTCCTCCTTGTTATGCTCCTTTCCAAACACGGGAGGAAATGCAGTTTCCCACATTACCCAGCGGTTAATTTCCCATAGATCACCTTAGGTAAATTAACTCGGAGCGAGTTATTTTTATTCTTTAAAATACTTTCCTGTATTTATTCCATGTATCAAACTACTTTCACTCTTACTAATAAGTCATTTAGTTTAATTTATTGTCAAGAAATTTGTTAGAAGATACGCATCCCCCCGAAATTAAAATATTAGCTGACTGCTAAAGTGCCCTGAAAGAGCATTACAATAATAGCCATGGGTTTTAACCCATGGATTCAAAATCATATAAGTCCCCACCCCATCCCGTTTTCGGCGTTGCCGAAAACGGGATGGGATGGGGATATTTTGTGTTTATTTTTCCCACCGGTTTCACCCATGGCTATTATAGTAGAACCCTTTCAGGGTAAAGAATTTTTTCAAGAAATATTAATATGTAAATCTATAATTATTAGCATTTTATGAGACATTATCATTTTCAAAACAGGGTGATGCCAGATTTGTTAGAAGAACCGGCATTCCCCTGTAATTTTAATACTTCTGCTGCTAAGTTAATTTTGCACCACTCGCTATTTTCCAGATAAGTACTCAGATAACACGAAAGGAAGAAAATGTATCAAAGGATTTTACTTTATAGGAATTATAAGATATTTAGGACATAAAACTTTTTGGGTAAAAATGGTCGTCCTGAACTTGGTTTTGGGAGTGCTCATCATCGTATCTTCAGAAATATTCTTTGACATATTTTAGGGTTTGCCATTCTTTGACTTTGCAGTTAGACTAATTGGTCTAACTAATTGGTCTAGATATATCGGAGGTGATTATGAGTACTGATAAAGATGATCTTAAAAAAGATGAGGTGGAGACAGAGGAGCGGATACTGGCTGCGGCAATAGAGGAATTTACTCTTAAGGGGTATACTGCCACCAGGATGCAATCAATAGCAGACCGGGCGAAGATATCAAAATCTGCATTGCATTATTATTTTCGGCATAAAGAGCGGCTTTTCAGGATGGTTCTGGATAATACTGCCGGCAGGACCCTTAAAAAAATGCGACTTGATATGACGGGGTTGGGCAGTTTTAGTGAAAAACTGGAATATGGTTTCCACTATTACTATCAGGCAATCAATAAGAATATAAAAGTAGTTCGATTTATCTTTATGGAACTAAGCCGTAATCCGGCGATGATCAGTCAGTTTCTGGAAGAGAGCAATGTCCGTAACTGGATTGCTGAATTAGACGGCGAACTGGACAAGGAATACAGGGCAGGACGTATACGTCAGATAGGAGCAGAGCAGTTAATTTTGAATATTGTTTCTTTATGCGTGTTTCCTCATCTGAGCCAGGGCATAGCATGTCAAGTGATGGAGATGGATATAGCTGCTCACACAAAGATGCTGCAGGAGCGTGAAGACAGCGTTCTGCAGTTCATAAAAAATGCCCTTTTTATTGAGGAGCAATAAGATGAAAAGAATATATCTGCTCTCCTTAATATTACTGCCGGTACTTTTATCGGGCATTACACTTCCAGAATGTATCTCAGCAGCAGAGAAACAATATGCTGCAAGACCAAATGAGGAAATTTACGAGCAAATAAAGAGCCTGAACACGCAATTATTAACCAGTAAATGGTATCCGCAACTGAACCTTTCTGCCAGTTATGCAGGCAAAAGCGAGAGCACAGGACTTGATCTGGGCGAAATACCATTTGATATCAGTATTCCTGAGCAGGATAAATCGAGTTATGAAGTATCCTTGAACCTGCAGCAGATGCTTTTTGATGGAGGAATGATATCACGAAACCGCCGGCTTTCCGAGCTTCGCTCCGCAAGTAATATCCTGGAAGTGAGAGCAGGAATATTGCAGCGAAAAATACTGGTTAGCAATTTATATTATCAAATGCTTCTGGCACAGAGTCATCAAAAGATATTATCATTGCACAAAGCGAATCTGGCAGCAGAACTTAGAAAGGTGGAAGCCGGAATTAAAGCCGGTATTCTGGATAAAACCAGCAGCCTGCTGATCCAGGACCAGCTCTGGCAGCTGGCATCAGAAACCTTTAAAGTGAAATATCTCTATCAGGAATGCCAGCAGAAACTCAGTTCCATAACTGCCATACAGTTCACAGCGGCAGACAGCCTTGAGGATTATAAATCTGAGCTTTTTATGCCAGAAGAGATAACGCGTCCTGAACTGGAGATCATGGACCGGAAAAGGGAAATAGAGCTTACCCAAACCAGACTGTCAGGTTCTGGAATGTTACCGCAATTAACAGCAACTGCTGCTTATGCCTGGGGTAATCCCGGTTATGACATCTTTTCTGAAGATGCTCATACCTATTATCGGGTGGGAGTATATTTTAACTGGCAGCTTTGGGACTGGCACAGTAACCTGCAAACTCGAAAGCTGCATCAGAAAATGGCAAATGCTATTGAGAATAACCGCACGATTCAAGCAGAATCAATCGAGCTGGCAATGATCGAAAAAGATAATCAGATAGAAAGGCTGACGGAGAATCTGAAAATCTTAAGCGAACGCCAGGCACTGCTAAGTGAAGTGACATCCAGCTCTGCTTATAAACTGGAAAAAGGCATCATATCAGCAGAAGATTATCTGCAGCAATTCAATAAACAAAAGGAAATTGAATTAGAGCAATCAGCTTCCGAACTGGAAGTTTCATTTCAGAGGATATTGAGATTATTTATCATGGGAGGAGAATTATGAAACAGCTATTATTGATAGTGGCAGCAGCAGCACTGCTTTTTACTGGCTGCACCAGAAATGAAAGAGCAGCGGCTTATGGAACTTTCACTGCCAGCGAAGTATATCCTGCCAGTGAAGTAACAGGCAAAATAATTGATTACCCGAAAATCGAAGGAGAGAAGGTGACAGCGGGTGAAGTGATAGCTATTCTGGATACTACAGATATTCAGCTCCAGATACTGGAAATGCAGGCAACAATTAAATTAAAGAATATGGCTACTACCAGCCGGGAGATTGAGAATTCTGTTCTTAACCAGGAACTGGAGAACCTGAATATCGAGATTGAGCGTTTTAGAACGCTCACGCAGGCTGAAGCCGCTCCTGCTAAAAACCTGGAGGATCTGACAGCGAACCGCAAAGTGCTGACTCTAAGAATCCAGAACGCCGAGCAGGCAAGATTGACCAGTATTCAGGCAACAGCTCTGGCAGAGATCAAGCTGGAGCAGCTAATAGCCAGGAAACAGAAACACTTTCTCCGCAGTCCCTTAACTGGTACACTACTGGAAAAATACGTTCATGCCGGAGAAATTGCTCTGGCGGGAAAATCATATTGCAAGGTGGCAGACCTTTCGATAATGACTGCCAAAGTTTATGTGTCTGAAACACAATTACCGGAACTAACTCTGGGTAAGGAAGTAATTCTGGGAATAGATTCACCCGGAGGGGTGAGTACCTATTTTGTCAGCCATATCACTAATATCTCACAGCAGGCAGAATTTACTCCTAAGATCATTCAGACTAAGGAGCAGCGCGTGAAACTGGTATATGAAGTAGAATTGCAGTGCCTAAATGAGGGTGAACTAAAGATTGGCATGCCCGTGGAAATGTATCTGGATATTATTGATGATAAATAGTATAACCGCCAGGGGCATCAGCAAAAGCTATGCTGAGCAGGCTGCTTTGCATAAGATAGATTTCGCTGTGCAGCCGAGTGAGATTTTCGGCTTTATTGGTGCTGACGGAGCGGGAAAGACCACTTTATTTAAGATACTGACTACATTGCTGAAAACGGATACGGGTACGGCAGAAGTTTGCGGCTATGATCTGGAGCAGGATTTTCTGGCTATCAGGCGGATAATCGGCTATATGCCGGGCAGTTTTTCTTTATATGGTGATCTCACGGTAGAGGAGAACCTGAAATTCTTTGCCCAGGTGTTTGATTCCACTCTGGAATCTAATTTTGAGCTTATCCGTGATATTTATATTTTACTGGAACCCTTTAAAAAGCGTCGGGCAACTGATCTTTCGGGTGGAATGAAACAGAAGCTGGCATTATGCTGTGCTCTGATCCACAGACCACAGGCACTCTTTCTGGATGAGCCTACTACCGGAGTAGACCCTGTATCCCGTCAGGAATTCTGGCAAAATCTGAAAGCAGTTTCGCACCAGGGCATCACGACCCTGGTTTCCACACCCTATATGGATGAAGCTCTCCAATGTGACCGCGTAGCTCTTATCCAGTCGGGTAAAATCCTGCAGATAGACACTCCGGCAAATATCATCAGCTCATTTCCCAAGGCACTTATTATCCTGAAAACCTCAGGAAATAAGAATCTGCTGATCAATTCACTGAAAGAAATACCGCTGGCAGAAAGCGTTTTCTCCTTTGGTGAAACTATTCATATCACCTGTGAACCGGCTGACAAGCCGGAACTGATCTCTAAAATTAAGCAAAATCAACAAAACATTAGCTTTGTGGACAATCCACAGCCGGATATTGAAGACTGCTTTTTGTATTATATGCAGAGGGAAAATGGATAATCTGATCAATGACAAGTGGACTTGCACCGCCAGTGTAATCACGGGTGGGGCGAGAACACGAACATTAATACCCAGTTTCTGCGCTGTTATTCTGAGATTACTCTATGACAAAAATCTTTACCTGCTGTACGTTAGACTCGCCCCACTTATGGAGTACCATCAGCGGGGCAAGTCTATCTCATCTGGTTATCTAATAATGTCAGGGAGTAGCAATGATAATTAAAACTGAGAAACTTACCAGGCAGTTTGGCAGTTTCACAGCCGTGGATGCCATTTCATTCAGTGTATCTGAAGGTGAGATATTCGGCTTTCTGGGCGCAAATGGAGCGGGAAAGACCACTGCGATGAAGATGCTGTGCGGTTTGCTCCTCCCCACTTCCGGTACTGCTTCAGTTGCCGGCTTTGACGTATATACCCAGAGCGAAAAGATCAAGCTTAATATTGGCTATATGAGTCAGAAATTCTCACTTTTTACTGATCTTACGGTTTGGGAGAATATTGAATTTTATGCCGGGATATATAAGATGAAGCCAAAACGCATCAAAGTTCACGGAGCAAAGCTTTTGCAGGAATTGGAGCTAGAGCAGCAGAAAAGAAGACTGATTGGTACTCTGCCTCTGGGCATCAGACAGAAGCTGGCTTTTTCTATTGCCATTATTCATGAGCCCCGAGTGGTGTTTCTGGATGAGCCTACCGGTGGAGTGGACCCTATCACCAGACGCAGGTTCTGGGAAATGATCTACGATGCCTCAGCCCGCGGGATCACTGTATTTGTGACTACACATTACATGGATGAAGCAGAATATTGTGACCGGGTGTCCATGATGGTGGACGGCAGCATTATGGGCTTGGATTCGCCTGCCAGACTGAAAGCACAATTTGATTCAAAAACCATGTATGATGTTTTCCTGAAATTAGCCAGGAAAGCAGTATGAAGCACTTTAAAATATTTGTCTGGAAAGAGTTCCTGCATATCTGGCGGGATAAGAAAACACTGATGATCATTATTCTGCTGCCTATTATAGAAGTTCTGCTCTTTGGCTTCGTGCTCACCAGCGAGATCAATAACGTGAGCCTGGGTATCAAAGACCTCGATAACTCGCTCTGGAGCAAAAATCTGATCTTGAAATTCCATAACTCGGAATATTTTCAGGTGAGAATGCTGCATTCCGCCCCGGAAGTGGAAAATGCCCTGCAAAGTAACAGCATTAAAGCCGTTTTGGAAATTAAACCCGATGCAGAGCGGAAAATGCGAGCCGGAGAATCCGGCATTATCCAGTTACTTTTAGATGCTTCTGATCCTAATATTGCCCGGACTATTGAGGTATATGTAAATAATATCATGGCTTCCAGCTTACCACGGGCACAACCTGCTCAGAGCTATCTGTCAATTATACCACTGATGTATTATAATCAGGAGCTTAAAAGCGTATTTAAAAGCGTTCCGGGCTTGATGGCTGTAGTGCTTATGCTCATCTGTGCCATGATGACCTCTGTTTCCCTGGCTCGTGAAAAGGAGACCGGAAGTATGAATGTGCTGCTGATCTCACCACTGAAACCCTGGCATATCGTGATTGGCAAGATGATACCATATATGGCAATATCTATTGTGAATATTTTGATGATCACCGCGCTATCCTATTTTGTGTTTGGTGTGCCAATCCGCGGATCGCTCCTGCTATTCTTCTTCTTTTCTATCTTATATGTGATCTCCGCCCTCAGCTTTGGTCTGCTCATCTCCACTATCGTACAAACCCAGCAGATTGCCATGATGATCTCACTGGCGGGGCTTATGCTGCCTACTACTCTACTGAGCGGTCTTATCTACCCTATCCGCAATATGCCGGGCTGGCTGCAGAGATTTTCCGGCATCTTCCCCGCTCGCTGGTTTGTGGAGATTCTCAGCCATATTATGCTGAAAGACAGTCCGGTATCCTATTACCTGCAGCCGGCAGGCATTATACTGCTGATTACATTAATATTGCTGGTGATTGCCACAAAACGCTTTAAATTACGCTATGATTAAGGAATAATAATGCGCACAATCCTGATAATTATCCGTAAAGAGTTTCGTCAGATATTCCGCAGCAAACCTATGCTGATGATCATACTGGCTATGCCTGTTATCCAGCTTCTTATATTATCAAATGCCGCTGATTATGAGATCAAGCAGCTTCGGCTGGCGATTGAAGATTATGATCACTCCTCTTATTCAAAGGAATTGATTGCAGATTTTGCCTGTAATCACTGGTTCCGGATAGCAGCCTTCTCACTTGATACAGAAGGCAATGATCAGCTTCTGGCAAGAAATAAGATCGAAGCTGTTCTGGCAATACCACGCGATTTTGAGAAGAATCTCATTAATCAGCAGCCTGTTGACCTGCAAATAAGGCTTAATGCTATTGATGGAGCCACTGCAGAAGTTGCCTCTTCCTATATCTCCAGCGTGATAAGTAAGTGGAATGGAATTAGTAATGACCTGTTACGCAGCAGGTTTCTCTATAATCCGGAGCTGAATTATAAAAACTTTATGGTTCCCGGTATCCTGGTAATGCTGGTAACTGTGATCGGCATTATCCTCACTGCGCTGAATATTGTACGTGAAAAAGAGATAGGCACCCTGGAACAGATAAATGTGACGCCTATCCGCAAACAGGAATACATCCTGGGCAAACTGATCCCTATGATCATAATCGGCATTTTGGAATTCACTATGGGCTTAATCATTGCTCTGGCTATCTTTCATGTTCCCCTGCTGGGAAATGTACTTCTGCTCTATCTTTATCTCTTCTTTTATCTTATTGTGATGTGTGGTATTGGTTTATTTATCTCCACCATTGCCGCTAATCAGCAGCAGGCAATCTTTCTGGCATTTTTTGTGATGATGATATTCCTCTTCCTGAGCGGACTCTTTGCCCCTATCGAATCCATGCCGGACTGGGCAAAAATACTCACCAAGTTTGTTCCGCTCTCCTATTTCGTGCAGGTGATGCGCTCCATCATGCTCAAAGGCTCCACCTTCATCACTCTGCAAAAAGAATTCTTCACCCTTGTTGTTATGGCAGTTATAATGCAGATTATTGCCGTACTAAACTACCAGAAACGGTGACTTCAAGACTACATGACTTCAAGACTACATGACTTCGAGACTACAAGACTACAAGACTACAAGACTGAATGACTGAATAGAGGGATAGACTGAGAGACTGAGAGACTGAGAGCTGTGGGGGTGCGTATCCAGTGCATCCTGCTCTGGGTTAGATTGATTGAGAGAAAGAAGAATAGACAAATAGAAGGTCGAAGAAACGAAGAAATGAAAAGGTGACTACAAGACTGCATGAAAACAAGACTACTAGA